>JAYUYY010000640.1:0-4405 GCA_043752225.1 Sandaracinaceae bacterium
AGGAGCACGCGACTCTCGCTCAGCGATGGTCTACGCGCGCGATGACCAGCTCGTACCCAGAGGTCGCGTGCGTGGCGCGATCCCAATCGCAGCCCGCGCGCGTGCCACTGCCCGGGCAACGATCACGCGTGAAGGCAGTCCACAGATCACCACTGGGTGCATAGCGGACTTGCACGATCTCGATCAGATCACCACCGGATAGCAGCTCGATGTAACCGGCATCGAACGTGTTCGCGTGAAGAGGTCCGTCGTCATTTACGATCAATGACGTGAACAGCGGCTCGGGCTCGAGCGCGAGGGTGGTCTCCGCGACGTAGCCGTCGAACGCCACACCATCGGTGCTGCCGTAGTACGCGAGCGCAAGCGTGCCCGGCTCTTTCACGGCCACGGCGCTCATCGTCGCCATCTGCACTTCCGGCGCGCTCACGACCACCGGCTCGGACCAGCTCGCCGCGCCATCGCGCGAGACCGAGTATTTCAGCCGGCCCATCGCGTCGGCCCACACCGCGTAGAGATTGTCGTCGCTGTCGATGGCCAGCGGCTCGGCTTGCAGCACGTTGAGCTCGCCGACGTAGGTGCCGATGCCGTCGAACGGCACGAGATCAGGACCGGATACATCCTCGACCGTCCACGACGCGCCTTCATCGAGCGAGCTCGCTACGGCAAAGCGCGTGCAACGCCGCAGGCCGAGGTGCAGCGCGCCATCCGAGGTCGCGACGCCGTTGCCGTAGATCACGTTCTCGGTCTCCGGGCAGTCGTGGTCCACGGGCAGCAAGCTGAGCTGCTCGCCAGCGACGTCTTGCCAAGTCTCGCCGCCATCGATCGAGCGCTGCACTTGCTGGTGCAGCGGGCCAAGGCCCACGGTCACCGGCGTCGAGATCGGCGCAGGCGCTGACGCGTAGAGCACGTTCGGATAGTCGGCGAGCATGCTGGTGACGGGCGGCGCTGCGATCAACTTGATCCAGTCGCCTGTGCCGACGCCGACCTTGCCCGCGGAGAACGTCTCACCGAGATCATCGCTGATCGAGAGATCGAAGCCTTGCGCTGCGAACGCGCCGCCCGCGGTGGTCGTGGCGAAGAACAAGCGCTCGGCTTCCACATCGAGCAGCATGATCGGCTGCGGTCGCTCGTGCGCCGCGCCGCCGCGCTCTGCGGGCACGATGACGTCCCAGCTGTCGCCGTCGTCGCGGCTGCGCAAGATGCCGGTACCTTCCGGCCGTGTACGTCGGCGCCACCAGCACTGTGCCGTCGCGCGCGACCGCGAGCGTGTTCTCGGCGCTGCCGAGGTCGGTCGCAAAGAAGCACGAGCTGAGCGCGTCATCATCGTCGGTCAGCGCCACGCTCGCGTCGGCCTGAGCGCGATACTGCTGCCCGAGGCGCCTGGGATCGCAGCGCAGCGCGCTTGGCGTAGCATCCGGCTCCATGCTGGCGTCTTGCTCTGCGTCTTGCGCTGCATCTCGCGGCTCGGACTCGGTGCGTCCCGCGTCCGCTACCGGCTCTTCGCTAGCACACGCCACGCACCACAGACCCATGCACAAAGCCGCCTGCCCTAGTCCAATACGCATCGGTACGCTCCTCCACCTGCCCACGTAGCAGCTGGTTGGACCAGTAACATGGAGTGCGTCGAGCGCCAAGCCGGCGCCCCAAACGAGGGCTTACGCGCGCGACTTGATGCGCGACTTCGCAGCAGCGGGCTTCGCGACAGGCTTCGCTACTCGCGCGGGCTTGCGCTTGGCACGGGGCGAGGCGCTGGGCGTACCCGCGGCGTCTGGCACGTTGCGCTTGGCAAAGGCCTCGACGGCCGCGCGCATCGCTTTGCGCGTCTCCGCTTCCGCTGCGTCTGCGTCACCCTTGGCGATGGCCGCCGCGATCAGCGAGCGATAGTCGCTGCGTTTGGCTTCTTGCGCCGACCATTCGGCGGCGGCCGTGCCCATGGCGTAGGCGCTCTTCACCATGCTGTTGAACGCCATGCGGTAGGCGATGTTGCCCGCGCCGGTCAGCATGCGGTCCCAGAACCGCACCTCGAGCGCGAACAACTCCTGCGTCTTGCCGCCCGCGCTCATCTGCTTGGCGATCGCGACGATCTCCTGACGCAGCTCCTTGCTCGCACGCAGCGCGCACAGCCGGGCGACGTCGGCCGCGACCGCGGCGCGCATCTCGAGCACGGCCAGCCACAGCCGCGCGACGTCCTCGCCGCCACGCGCGTGCTCCGCGACCAGGCCGAGCAAATCGAGGCCTGCCGTCTGCTCGATGTCGAGCACCTGCGTGCTGCCGCCCTGGGCGATGCGCACCAAACCGATCTGCTGCAAGCGCTGGAGCGCTTCGCGCACCACGTGGCGGTTCACGTCGAACACGTCGGTGAGCGCGCGCTCGCCGGGCAAGCTCGAGCCCGCCGGCCAGCGCTTGCGCATGATCTCGCCCGCGAGCTGCTGGAACACTTGGTCGGCGAGCGACTTATTGCGTACTGCGGTTAGCGGCATCCGTGTTCGCGCAAGCTATGCCACCGACGCGCGTGCGATCAACCGCCCGTTACCCCACGACTTGAACCTCACGCCGCGCAACGCGAGCATCTTCACGTCGGCGCGAGCCGGAGCTCCACCGCGACGTGAGCGCGCGGGTTGCTCTTTCGGCGGCGACGCACATTTCGCTGCCGCGGTGCGCGTGCAATACGACGGCTGCAACCTCGGATCGCGGTTGCAATGGAGGGCGCGAATGCAGAATCGAACGTGGCTGGGGCTTGCCTGCGTGTTGTTGCTAGCGTGCGGAGACGACGCGGTAACGGCGGAGCCGATGGGCGATGCGAGCGCCGTGGGCGATGGTGATGGCGACGGTGATGGCGACGGTGATGCGAGCCTCGATGCTGGCTCCGACGCCGGCGACGAAGTGGAGCTGCCCGCGCTGAGCGATGACCCGACCGAGGTCACGCTGCGCGGTGGCGACCTGGAAGGCGAGACCGCCGGCGCGTCGGTGCGCTTCCTCCAGATCCCGTATGCAAAGCCCCCCGTCGGCGAGCTGCGCTGGAGCGCGCCCGCACCGAATGAACCGTGGGAAGGCGTGCGCGCGGAAACCGACTTCGCATCGCCGTGCCCGCAAGCACCCTCGCAGCAAGCACCGATGAGCGTTGAGGAAGATTGCCTGTACCTCAACGTGTGGCGCCCCGAGGTCGTAGAACCCGGCGCGCCCGTGATGGTGTGGATCCACGGTGGCGGCTTCACAACTGGATCGGCCGCGGACGTCGTGCCGACGAGCGGCGACTTCCTCTGGTACGACGGCCGCCCGTTCGCCGAGCGCGGCAACGTGGTGGTCACGCTCAACTATCGGCTCGGCGTGTTCGGCTTCTTCGCGCATCCGGAGCTCGCCGATGAAGGTTCACCGGTTGGCAACCAAGGCTTGCTCGATCAGCAGCACGCGCTGCGCTGGGTACGCGACAACATCGAGCGCTTCGGCGGCGATCCCGACAACGTGACGCTGCTCGGCGAGTCGGCGGGCGCGGGCTCGGTGTGCATGCACGTCGCGTCGCCCGGCAGCCGCGGACTCTTCCATCGCGCGGTCAGCCAGAGCGGTGGCTGCACGCAGCGCAGCGGCCTGAGCGGCAACGAAGATCGCGCCGTGCTCGACGAGCAGCTCGCGACGTACGCAGCCGATCACGGCTGCGAGGGCGACGACGCGCTCGAGTGCCTGCGCGAGCTGCCCGCGAGCGACTTCGTCGGCACCGAGCTGGTCGATCGCACGATGGGCATGGATGCGCTGCGCCGCAACTTCGGCTTTGGGCCGGTGATCGACGGCGAAGGCGGCTTCTTGCCCGAGCCGACGCGCGTGCTCTTCGATCGCGGTGACGTCGCGGACGTGCCGTACATCCTCGGCACCAACACCGAGGAAGCTCAGCTCTATTTCATCTCCGCGCCCGTGCCCGCCGATGAAGACGAGTACGTCGCGGAGATCAACGACACCTACGGCGATTTCGCCGAGCGCGTGCTCGAGCTGTACCCGAGCGCGAGCTTCGACGGAAACTACCGTCGCGTGATGGCGCGGATCGCGACCGACTCGGGCCTGGTCTGCGGCACGCTCGACACCGCGCGCCGCGCCGCCGCCGCCGGCCTCGATGTCTATATGTACAACTTCAACATCGACTGGAGCATCGCGCCCACGATCTTCGGCCCGAGCCACGCCGCCGAGATCAGCCACGTGTTCGGCACACCTTATATGGAGACCGACGCGAACATCGCGGTCGCCGAGGCGATGAACACCTATTGGTCTACGTTCGCAGCGACCGGCGACCCCAACTACGACGGCGCGCCCGCGCAGTGGCCGCGCTACCTGCCGGACGAAGACGACAGCGACCAGCGCTTGCAGCTCGACCCCGAGTACGAAGTGCTCGAGAGCTTCCGCAAAGAAGAGTGCGCCT
>JAYUYY010000641.1:0-4400 GCA_043752225.1 Sandaracinaceae bacterium
GTATGCGAGCACCAACCTGCAATTCGTCGGGCCGGAGCTCGAGCAATCGGCGATGAAGGCGGGCTTCTATCGCGCGGCCAACGCGTTGTTTGCGCAGTCGCCGGCCGGCGGTGCGCTGCCGACGCTGCGCGCCGCGACCGACAGCCAGGCGCGCGGCGGTGAATGCTTCGGTCCGGGCGGGCCGTTTCAGTTCTTCGGCGCGCCGCAACGCGTCGAGGTCCGCAAGCTCGCGCACAACCCAGAGGTCGCGCGAAAGCTCTGGGAGGTCTCGGTCGAGCGGACCGGCGTGGGCTACGAGCTTTTGAACGCCAGCGCTGTCGCGCCGCAAGCATTCGGCTCGCAGGGTTAGGGCAGGGCTTCGGGCTTCACGCACAAGAGCCGCACGCGGCCGGTGGCGACCAAGCGCTGCTCGGCGTCGCGGATCTCGGCCTCCCAGACTTGCGTCGTGCGACCGCGCGTGACGGGCCGCGCGATCGCGGTGAGCGTGCCTTCGCGGACGCCGCGGATGAACGAGGTGTGGTTCTCGAGGCCGACCGCGCTGGTGCCGGGCTCACGCTCGTTGGCGCTGATCGAAGCGCCGATCGAGCACACGGTCTCGATCGCGCTGCAGTGCACGCCGCCATGCACGATGCCGTGCGGTTGCAAGTGCTTGGGCGCGACCGTCCATTCGAGCACGACCTCTTGCGAGGAGGCGCGCAGGATGCGCATGTCGAGCGCGGTGGTGAGCTGATCGATCGCGGCGGTGGAAGCGCTCATAGGACCTTCTGGGCTGGCGGGGGCCGCAGCGTAGCAGGCCGCAGTTGGCGCTTGCGCGAGCGACCCGCGCAGCGCGATACCAGTGCGGTGCAGCGCGCGCTCCCCCTTTGGCTCCTTGGCGCGCTCGCGCTCGTGGGCGCGCAGCTCGGCTGCGCTGGGAACGGCTGCTCGAGCGTGCGCGAGCTCTCGGGTCGAGCGTTCCCGATCGGACGCGTGAGCGGCCATGTCCGGCTGGCCGATGGCGCGGTGCTCCCGGAGTATCCGCTCGCGATGCTCTCGCACGAGCCGCTGCGCCCGCGTGACGCCCCGGAGGCGATTCCCGCCGAGTGCGAGGCGGCCAACCGCGCGTCGCGAGCACCGGTTGCGATCAGCGAAGGTCGTGGCCTTTCCGGCATCGTCGTCACCGCCAGCGATTTTTTTCGCAACCGGCCGCGCGATCCGGTCGTGCATCGCGTACGCATCGAAGGCTGCAAGCTGTTGCCGCAGACGATCGCGATGAGTGAGCACGATCGGCTGGTGCTCGAGAACCGCGATGCGTTCCCGTTCGCGCCGCTTTACGGGCCGGCGTACGGAGCCAAGCCGTTGTGGCGCGGCGATCGGCTGTTCGTGCCGATCTATCCCGCGAGCATCGAGCCCGTCTCGTGCAGCCCGGACGCGCCGTGCGGGCGCAGCGACGTCGTGGTGTTTCACCATCCCGTGCACACGGTGACAGGCCAGCTGGGCGCGTTCGAGATCCAGGGCTTTCCGGCTGCGGAGCTGGTGCGGCTGACCGCGCTGCATCCGCTGTTCGAGTCGAGCGAGACCACGGTTTGGGTCGAGCCCAACGAACGCGTGCGCGTCGAGATCGTGGTCCGGCCGAAAGAGCGCTTCGTGCCATCGCCTGCGCCTGCTCCTTAAACGCAAGCACGCCCGAGCGCTCGAGCGCCCGGGCGTGCTTGCGTGCGAGCTCAGCTCACTTGATGAAGAGCATTTCCTGGTAGGTCGGCAGCGGCCAGATCGCGTCGTCGACGATCGCCTCCAGCGCATCCACGGTCTCGCGCAGCTTCAACATCGCGGGCAGCACGTTGGCGCAGTACGCGCGGGCCTCTTCCAGCAAGCCCGAGGTGTGATGGCCGTGCGCCGACTCGACGCCGGCGATGCCCGTCCCGATCTCGGAGATGAGCTTCGAGACCTGCGTGAGCAACGAGGTGTCGCCCGACACGCCCGCCGCCTTGAGCGCGGAGACGTTGTTGGCGAGCTGGGTCTGGTAGGTCATCGCGGCCGGCAAGATCGTGGTGCGCGCGATCTTAACCGCGAGCTTGGCCTCGACGTTCACCGCCTTGACGTACTGCTCGAGGAAGATCTCGTAGCGGCTCTGCATCTCGCGCGGCGAGAGCACCTTGTACTTGTCGAACATCGCGACGATCGCGGGATTGGTCAGCGCGGCGAGCGCTTCGGGCGTGGTCTTGTTGTTCGGCAGGCCGCGCTTGGCGGCTTCGTCGTGCCATTCCTTCGAGTAGCCGTCGCCGTTGAAGATGATCGCGCTGTGCTCCTTCATGATGCCGGCGATGACATCTTGAATCGCAGCGTTGAGCGGCAGCTTCGAGCCCACGGCCGCTTCGAGCTTGCTCGCCACGAAGTCGAGCGACTCCGCGATCGCGGTGTTGAGGCAGAACAAGGGCCCTGCCACCGACTGGCCCGAGCCCACGGCGCGGAACTCGAAGCGGTTGCCGGTAAAGGCGAACGGGCTGGTGCGATTGCGGTCGCCCGGATCGCGCGCGAGCGCGGGCAACGTGTCGACGCCGATCATCATGTCGGTGCGACCCTTGCTGGTCTTGGCGCCGCCAGCTTGGATCTGGTCGAACACATCGCTCAGCTGTGAGCCGAGGAAGATCGACATGATCGCGGGCGGTGCTTCGTTCGCGCCGAGGCGGTGATCATTGGCCGCGCTCGCGATTGCAGCGCGCAGGAGCGCGCCGTGCTTGTGCACCGCGCGGATGACCGCTGCGCAGAACACGAGGAACTGCGCGTTCTCGTGCGGCGTGTCGCCCGGGTCGAGCAGGTTGCCCTGCGTCGCGTTGCCGAACGAGAAGTTCACGTGCTTGCCCGAGCCGTTCACGCCCGCGAAGGGCTTCTCATGCAACAGGCACACGAGGTTGTAGCGCTCGGCGACCTTCTTGAGCGTCACCATCACGAGCTGCTGGTGATCGGTCGCGAGGTTCGCGCTCTCGAACACGGGAGCTATCTCGAACTGGCCGGGCGCCACTTCGTTGTGGCGGGTCTTGACCGGCACGCCGAGCTTGTACAGCTCGTGCTCGACCTCGACCATGAACGACTGCACGCGCTCGGGGATCGAGCCGAAGTAGTGGTCCTCGAACTCTTGGCCCTTGGGCGGCTTGGCGCCGTAGAGCGTGCGGTTCGCGTTCAAGAGGTCGGGGCGCGCGTAGTAGAACGCCTTGTCGATTAGGAAGTACTCCTGCTCGGCGCCGCAGTACGACACGACCATCGCCGTGTTGGTGTGGCCGAACAGCTTGAGGATGCGCTGCGCTTGCGCGTTGAGCGCTTGCATCGAACGCAGCAGAGGCGTCTTGGTGTCGAGCGCTTCGCCGGTCCACGACAAGAACGCGGTCGGGATGCAGAGCGTCGTGCCGTTCGGGTTGTCGAGCAGGTACGCGGGGCTGGTGACGTCCCACGCGGTGTAGCCGCGCGCTTCGAACGTGACGCGGATGCCGCCGCTCGGGAAGCTCGATGCGTCGGGCTCGCCCTGGATCAGCAGCTTGCCGGGGAACTCTGCGATCGCGCCGCCCTCGCCATCGGGCGAGAGGAACGCGTCGTGCTTCTCTGCGGTCAGGCCGGTCAGCGGATAGAACACGTGGGCGTAGTGCGTCGCGCCGCGCGCCATCGCCCAGTCCTTCATCGCAGTGGCGACCGTATCGGCCACCTTCGGATCGATCAGCTTGCCGGTCTCGATGGTCTGCTTGAGCGAGCGAAACACATCCTTCGGAAGGTGCGCTTTCATCGCTGCCATGCCGAACACGTTCTTGCCGAAGAGCTTCTCGCTCGGGGTCGAGAAATCGGTGTCGGAGGTCTTCTGCTCGAAGCTGATGGCTGCGGCAATCGCAGCCTGTCGGATCGTTTTTGCCATCTTGTTCGCTCGCCTTCCTTGCGGTCCTTACGAGGTATCGTCGCGCGGACTGATTACCTCGATCTGCTGGATAGCAACCGAGCCTTTCGGCCCGATGATCCGCAGGTTTCGATTTGATTTCGGCGCACTCTAACGTGGGTCGATGCTCTCGGGGGATTCGAAAGCCAACGCCGATGAGACGGGCTGGTAGCTCAAGACCTCGGGCAGGGGACCGATGGTCGCGAGCGTTCGGGCGTACTCGAGGCCCGGCCAAAAAGGCCCCGGGGCGCGCGGCACCCGCCGGGTCTGGCCCAACGCGGGAACGGGGAAACGCTCGAAACCATTCGGAGTTGCGACCAACAGCACGTGGCTCGGGTCGTCGACCGGGCGGCCGAAAGAGACCTCGATCGATTGAGCCCGGTGGTGCCGATCGGTGAGCCGGACGGTGACCGTCACCTCGCCGGCGCGAAACAGCTGGGCCGGGCGGGTCGGCAGCGAGGTCGAGCGAAACATGTGCTCGTGACCGGAGGTGAGGAAGCTC
>JAYUYY010000642.1:0-4400 GCA_043752225.1 Sandaracinaceae bacterium
TGAACGAAGATGGCGTGCGGCACGTGCGACACGGTCGCAGCGTGCTCGCCGCGGACACCTGCGAAGGCGTGTTTCCTGAGGGTTCCGCGGAGCCGATCCTGCTGCTCGATGCGGAAGGCACGCTGCTCGCGCTCGGCCGCCGCGAAGGCGACGTGCTGCGCGTCGTGCGCGGCATGCGCTCGGCGCCCAAGCCTGCCTAGCCAGCTCGAATCAGTTGCTCGCGCGCTTGAGCGTGGCGGGCGGAGTTCGCGGAACGATCAACGCGTGATCGAGATCGATCCGCGCTTCGGGCGGGTCGCTTTGGATGCGCAGCGTGTGCTTGCCGGGTGCGAGCGCACCGGCGGGCAGCGCAATGCGCGCCTCGCTCCACGAACCATCGAGCGAGATGCGGGCAAGCTCGGACTTGCCGATCGAGACGCGCACCGAAGCGGGATGCGCAGCGTCGGCGCGCCGCGCGCTCAGCAACACGATCACGGGAGCCGCTGCGACGTGTTTCGGGATCTCCACGCGCAAGCTCGCGTCGGAGCCTGCGGTCGTACAGGACGTGCGGTGCTGGTAGTCCCAGTCGTGCGCCGGATCGCCGACGAAGCACTTGCCGAAGCCGCGCAGGCTGGGATCGCCGCGCAGCACATCGGCACCGCCGACCGCGTGGCTCTGCAATGCGCCCAGGCGCACCAGCGTCTCCGTCCCGCTGCTCACGGCCGCGTCCTGCGCGATCAGCGGCAGCACGAGCTCGATCGCGCGCGGATCGCCCAAGTAGCCAAAGCCCTGGACGGTTGCGCTGCGCACGTCTTCGAGGCGCTCGCGCGCGAGCACATCGGCCAGCGCGGTGAACGCGCGCGGGTCCTTGAGCCGGCCGATCGCGACGACCGCCAGGTGCCGCGTACGGCCCTCGGGCAACGTCTGAAGCAGCGCTTCGAGCGCCTTGACGTCGCCGAGCCGACCGAGCCAGCGGATCGCTTCTTCGCGCTCGTATTCGCGCGGCGCAACCCAGAGCGCTTCGATCAGCGCGGGCACCGCAGCGCGATCGCGCAAACGCCCGAGCGATACGGCGGCACGCGTGCGGACGTCGGGATCTTCGGCGAAGACAACTCGCCGCAGCGTGGCGCGCGCGCGCGGATCGAACATGCGTCCGAGCGCGATCGCGGCTTCGGCGGCGACGCTCGCCACGCGTCCGCCGAGCAGGCCGGCGAGCGCATCCGCGGAGGTTTCGTCGGCGAGATGTCCGAGCATGCGACAGGCTTGTCCGCGTTCGGCAACAGGAGCGGCCTCGTCCCGCGCGAGCGCGACGAGCAATGGCACCGCGCGCCGATCGCCGAGCTTGCCGAGGTCGAGCGCTTGCTGGTGCGTGCTCTTGCCTGCGGCCGCGCCAGCTGTTCGCGTGTTCGGCGGCGCGAGCGAGTCGAGCCAGCCGTAAATCTCGTCGCGCATCGCCGTGCTGCGCGCAGCGTCCTTGGCCCAGAGGTTCTCGCGCTCGTGCGGATCGTGCTCGAGGTCGTAGAGCTCGAACGAGCCGAAGCGCAGGTCGGCGATCAGCTTGTAGGACCCATGCGCGACCATCTTCTTGTAGGTCACGGCCGCGAACGCGGGCCCGACGTCGACGTTCTGTCCGACGAGCAACGGTCGCAAGTCGTCGCCGCGCATCGAGCTCGGCACCGGTGCGCCGACCAGCTCGAGCAAGGTCGGTGCGATCGCGATGGTCTCGACCGGTGCGCTGACTCTGCGCGCCGAAAGGCCAGGTGCGTTCACCAGCAACGGCACGCGCACCTGCTCATCGTAGAGCGAGGAGCCGTGGTAGACGCCACCGTGCTCGCGGAACTCTTCGCCGTGATCCGCGGTGATGAGCACGACGACCGCGCGCGATAGCTTCTCGCGCGCTTGCCGGATCAATCGCGCGATCGCCGCATCGACTTTGCGGATCTCACCGTCGTAGCGGTCGATGTCGGAGCTCCCGAAGCGCGTGTCCTCGTACGGCTCGTGAACGTCGAAATAATGCGCCCACACGAACGTGCTCGGCTCGCCGCGCGAAACCGTGCGCTCGACCTCGGCGAGCACGCGATCGGTCAGCGCTTCGGCTTCGTACGTCACGTGATCGTGGAGCGCGAAGCCGAGCGCGTTTTTCTCGTAGCTCACGAGGCGCTCACCGGCCGTATGAAAGATGCCGAGCGTATAGAACGCCGCGGTGTGATAGCCGACCGCGGTCAGCGCGGACGCGAGCGTCTCGGTCGGCGCCGGCAGCCCGAGGTCGAGCGTCTCGTGCAGATACTCCGAGGTCATCAGCGAGCACAACGAGTAGCTCGAGTGCGGTGCGGCGGTGTACGCGCGCTCGAAGACCACCGATTGCGCGGCGAGCGCGTCGAGCGCCGGTGAGGTCGGCCGCGCGTAGCCGTTGAAGCCGAGGTGATCGGGGCGCAGCGCGTCGACCGTGATCAAGAGCACGTGCGCGTTCTCGAAGCGCGGGCCGCCCGCATCGCCGAGCCGGAGCGCGCCCGGATGCGCCGTGGTCTGGCCTGCGCTCGCGGCGAGCAGGCGGCGCCGCGCGCGCGCCTCGGCGATCGCGCGTGCTTGCAATGGCTCGAGCAAGCTCGGCCCGAGCGCGAGCATCACCGAGCGCGTGGTCGATGCGTTGGGATGCAGCAGCGCGACGCGCACGTTTTGATTTTGATCGAGGCTGAGCACGGTGGCGTAGAGCCAGCCCGGTGCGAGCAGCAAGGCGAGCACGAGGCCGAGCACTCGCCAGCGCGCGTTTGCTCCCGGTGTCGAGTGAGCGGCATGCGTCGAGCATCCCTCGAGCCAGACGAACAGCGCGCCGCAGTACACGAGCCAAGCGCCGACGCCGAGCAACCCGTGCAGATACGCGTACAGCCCGGGCATCGCGATTTGATCGAGCTTGCCGAGCGCGAACCCGAACGCGAGCGCGATCAAAGCCAAGCCGCGCTCGAAGCTCTTTACGCGCGCGAGCTCACGGAGTCTGAGCGCGAGCCAAAAGGCGAGACTGGCGCACGCGATTAGTCCCAGCGCAGTCGCCCCTCGTAGCAGCTGTACGGCAGGCAAGCGCGACATCTGCCCGCCGGTGAAGAGCAGATACGCAACGCTCGCAAGGCCGGGCGCCGCGAAGGCCGTCAGCTGAGCCGCGCGCAGCACGCTCACGCGCGGCGTGCGCAGGGCCGCTCGCATGGGCCGCTCGGTCAGCGCGATGAACGCGCCGAGCGCCGCGCCGAGCAGGACACCCGCCGGGATCTGCAGCCCGAGCATCGTGCCCAGCAAGCGGATGCGATCGCTCGCGAGCTGCATCCAGAGCCAGTGGGCCCCGAAGTCGCCGATGGTCGTGAGCAACGCGGCTGCGGCACCGACTGCCGCACCCAAAGACGCGGCTCGAATCGCAGCTCGAATCACAACCTGCCGCTGAAAAGAAACCCAAAGGGGCCGCTAGAGGGGAAAACCAGAGGCGCCGACCGGATTCGAACCGGTGTGTGGAGGTTTTGCAAACCTCTGCCTAACCACTTGGCTACGGCGCCATGCCGGACGACTGAAAAGTGCCGAACGGGGCAACACGTGTAGCGCTCTCATCCGCGCTTGTAAAGCGTATGTAACGTGCCGGAAAGAACCGGTTCTGACGTGTTGCGAGCGTGTCGCTCGAAGGTCAATCGCCTGGAACGCGCGAAGGCTTTTTGTCATGCTCCGCGCCGAGCCATGACCATGTTGAAAGATAGCTTTGCCAGCAAGAGCACGCTGACCGTCGGCGCGCAAACCGTGGAGCTCCATCGCCTCGATGCCATCGAGCGCGCAGGCATCGGAGACCTCGCGACGCTGCCGCTCTCGCTGCGCGTGTTGCTCGAGAACTTGCTGCGCAACGAAGACGGAAAGACCGTCAAGCGCGAGGACATCGAAGCGGTCGCGAAGTGGGATCCAAAGCAGAAGCCGATCCACGAGATCGCGTACCGGCCCGCGCGCGTGCTGCTCCAAGACTTCACCGGCGTGCCGTGCGTCGTCGATCTCGCCGCGATGCGCGAAGCGGTGATCGCGCTCGGCGGTGATCCCACGCGCGTCAATCCGCTGCAGCCGGTCGACCTCGTGATCGACCACTCGGTGCAAGTCGACAGCGCCGGCACGCTGCGCTCGTTCGAAGAGAACATGACGCTCGAGTTCGAGCGCAACCAAGAACGCTACGAGTTCTTGAAGTGGGGGCAGGGCGCCTTCCGCAATTTCGGCGTGGTGCCGCCCGGCACCGGCATCGTGCACCAGGTGAACATCGAGTACCTCGCGCGCGTGGTGTTCGTCGGCGAGCGCGACGGCAAAGCGCTCGCGTATCCGGATACGCTAGTCGGCACCGATTCGCACACGACGATGGTCAACGCGCTGGGCGTCGTCGGCTGGGGTGTGGGTGGCATCGAGGCCGA
>JAYUYY010000643.1:0-10826 GCA_043752225.1 Sandaracinaceae bacterium
GCGATCGGCGGTCACGAGCGCGTGATGGGACCGAACGGTGAGGCGCAGTACTTCGCGGTCGACTTGCTGGCTGCGTACCAGATGCTCTACCGCCACTACGACCACACCTACGTGGTACCCGGCGAGCTGCACCCGCGCCGCGCCCGCACGCTCGATCCGAGCGATCGCGACGTGCGCCTGTTCGCGTACCAGCCGATGCCGAACCTCGGCGACAACCACGGCATGGAGCACGTCGGCGACATCTTCGACGACGAAAAGAATCCGGGCCGCAAGCGGCCGTTCTCGATGCGCGCGGTGATGCGCGCGGTGATCGACAGCGACGGTCACTTCCTCGAGCGCTGGAACGGGCAAGCCGGTGCGGAGACCGCGATCGTTTGGGACGCGCAGATCGGCGGCTTCCCGATCACGCTGCTCGGCATCGAGAGCCAGAACGTGCCGCGCATGGGCTATCGGCCCGCCGACGGTCCCGAAGAGTGGAACGGCGGCACGCTGTTCCCGCAGTCGAGCAAGAAGGTCGCGCGCGCGCTCAACGCCGCGAGCGGCAATCGTCCGGCGGTGATCCTCGCCAACCTCTCGGGCTTCGATGGCTCGCCCGAGTCGATGCGCAAGCTGCAGCTCGAGTACGGCGCCGAGATCGCGCGCGCGGTCGTGAACTTCAAAGGTCCGCTCGTGTTCCTCGTCGTGTCTCGCTACCACGGCGGCGCGTACGTCGTGTTCTCGCGCGAGCTGAACCCGCAGCTGCGCTCGATCGCGCTCGAAGGGTCGTATGCGTCGGTCATCGGCGGAGGCCCTGCCGCGACCGTGATCTTCCCGCGCGAAGTGCGGGCGCGCGTCGCAGCCGATCCGCGCATCGAAGCGCTGCGCATGCGGATCAAGACCAACCCGACCGCGGAGCAACGCGCCGCGTTCGACCGCTTGCGCCGAGACGTGACGATCGAAAAGCGCGCCGAAGTGGCAGCTCAGTTCGATGCGATCCACTCGGTCGAACGCGCCAAGCGCGTCGGCTCACTCGAAGAGATCATCCCGGCCCGCTCGATCCGCCCGTTCATCATCGAGCTGCTCGAGGGCTCTTAGCAGCGCTGTCGCGCCGGAGCTCCCCTGCGGGTCGCTGGATGCTCGCCGCGTTGTGCGCACGTCACTGCAGGATCAGCGCCGAGCGCAGCACGCGGATCTGATCCGGTGTGAGCGTGGTGGCGTTCGTCTTCGCCCAAAACATCAGATTGTCGGCGCCGTGCTCCGCGCAATCCGCGATGTCGAGGCCGTCGCGATCGGCATCGTCTTCGGCGATGCACTCTGGCGTGTCCGCGAGCACGTCGCGCACGCAACCGTCGGCCTCCGAGGTGTGAAACAGCCCGAGGTAATGCCCGAGCTCGTGCGCGAGCGTGCGACCGAGCGCGTTCGGATTGCCCGCCATCATGTCGGCCGCGACCACGATGCCCGAGCCGCCGGTGCCGTGCATCCCGAGCGGTCCAGGGATGCCGCCCGCTTCGGCTTCGGGATCGCCGTCATTCGTGCGCGCTTGAATGTCGGCGACGAAGAAGATGTTCACCGCCGAGTTGCTCGCGCCCGCCGAGAGCCGAAACAGATACGGCAGCTCGACGTACAAGCCGCGACGCACCGCGAGCGACGCAAAGCCTTGGCTCTGGTCGCCATTTGAAAACGCGACACCGCGCTCGGGCAGCATCCCGCCGACGTGGATCTGGCGCACCTCGCCGATGAAAATGTCGGCCTGCGCGAAGATGGCGTCGAGATTCTCCAGCGCTTGCTCGATCAGCAGAGGACCGCGATCACCGGTCGGCACGAGATCGCGCGCACCGACGTAAAAGAGGTTGAGATCGAGCTGCCGGCGCTGCCCTTGCGATGCGAGCCGCGTGAGCTGCAAGTCTCCTTCCGCCTCGCTCTTGAGGATCGCGGTGAAGCCGTCATCGGCGCCGAGCTCCGCCGCGTCGGCATCGAAGCGTAGAACCACTGGATCGATGTGATCGCCACTCGCCACCGGAACGAGCGCGCGCTCGCCGCTGTCGCACGTGTCCGCTTTGAACAACGACTGCGAGCCCGCCATCAGCTCCGTGACGCAAAGCGGTGGCCGGCAAAACGTCGTGTAAGGCCACATTGGCATTCCGTGCTCGAGCACCACGAGCGTCGTGTCGTCGCGTTCGACCGCAGCGATCGCGACCTCGACCGTCCCATCCTCGAGCGCATCTTCGCGCAGCTCGCGCGCGACACGCACGTCTTGCGGTGCATCTACCGTGCGCACGCACGCCGAGAGCGCCGTAAACGCCTCGTCACCGTGCCTCGCAAAGACTTGCTGGCAGCGCTCGGTCTCATCGCAGTCGGCTTGCTCCTCGCAGGGCCGCGCGCAGGCACCGGCCAGCAGGCACAACCGGTGCGCGCAATCGCTCTTCTGCTCGCACGCGACGTGCGGCTCCGCTCCGTCGCGCAAATCGTCGCAGAGCAGCGGCTGCGGCTCGAGATCCTCCGCATCCGTCTCGGCGTCCGCGACGCAGTGCAGCGCGCCGCAAACCGCGTCCGATCCGCATGGCGTACCGCGCAGGCTCGGTGCCGGGTCCTCGGTACACGCGCTCGCGAAGCACGACGCGTAAAGCAAAACCAAACCAAACAAAGACGCGCGCATGCTCAATACGCCTCCGCGCCGCCGCTATCGCGCGTCACATCGGTCACAGCGCGCAGCATCCCGGTCGCGAGATCGACCTCGATGCAATCCGCGTGACCGATCGCTTCACGCGTCTTGATCACGTGACCGCGCGCCTGCAGCTGCTCTGTGAGCGCGGGCTCGAGGCTGGCTTCGACCGAGATCTGATCCGGCAACCACTGATGATGAAAGCGCGGCGCGCGCACCGCCGCTTCGAGCGGCTGCGCGTGATCGATCAGCGCCATCAAGATCTCCGCAACCGTGTTCGTGATCGTAGGACCGCCGGGCGTGCCGAGCACCGCGCGCAGCTTGCCGTCTTTCGTGACGATCGTCGGCGTCATGCTGCTCAGCATGCGCTTGCCCTTGGCGATCGCGTTGCGCTTGCCCTGGACGAGCCCGTACGCGTTCGGCACGCCCGGCTTCGATGCGAAGTCATCCATCTCGTTGTTGAGCAAGATGCCCGTGCCCGGCACGACGACCTTCGCTCCGAAGCTGCCGTTGAGCGTATAGGTCACCGCGACCGCGTTGCCGAGTCGATCGACCACAGAGAAATGGGTCGTCTCTTCGCTCTCTTTGCGCAAGACCTTCTGACCGCTCGGCGCGGCGACCAGCGAGCCGGGCGCGACGCGGCTCGAGGGCGTCGCTGCTTTGGGATCGATGTCGCTCATCCGCGCCTCGATGTATTCGCGTGCGGTGAGCCGTGCGATCGGCACCGGCTCGAATTCTGGATCGCCCACCCAGTGATTGCGATCGGCGTACGCGCGGCGCGCTGCCTCGACGTAGAGATGGATGGCATCAGCGCTGCGATAGGGCTTGGCGTAAATCCCGAGCAACTCGCTCGCTCCGAGGATTTGGCTCAGCACGATTCCACCCGCTGAAGGCGGCGGCATCGTGATCACGTGATGGCCGCGATAGTCGAGCTCGAGCGGTGCGCGCTCGATCGCGCGATACGCGGCGAGGTCGCGCACGGTCCAAAGCCCGCCGAGCTTCTTCACGCCGGCTGCGATGCGCTGCGCGAGCGGTCCGCGATAGAACGCGCGACCGCCGCCTTCGGCGATCGCGGTCAGCGTCTCGGCAAGCACCGGTTGCTCCCACGTCGCGCCAGCCGGCAACGGCTGTCCATCGGCGCCGAGGTAGATCGCCGCCGACTCAGCGAACCCGGCGTCGCGCATGTCGTTTGCCGCATCGGCGATGTCCTGCGCGTGGCTCGCATCGAGCACGTGCCCCTCGCGCGCGAGCTGCACCGCCGGCGCGACCAGCGCGCTCCACTCGAGCGTACCAAAGCGTTGATGCGCGAGCGCGAGCCCGGCGACCGTGCCCGCGACACCCGCCGCGCGCGCGCCGAGCACACTGTCCTGCGTGACCTCGCCCTTCGCATCCAAGTACATATTCGGCTTCGCAGCCGCGGGCGCCACCTCGCGAAAGTCGAGCGCGGTCGCGACCTGCGCGGTGCGCACGATCATGAACCCGCCGCCACCGAGATTGCCGGCCGATGGATGCGTGACCGCGAGCGCGAAGGCGACCGCGATCGCAGCATCGATCGCATTGCCACCTTTGCGCAGCACGTCGATTCCTGCTCGGCTCGCATGACTTTCTGCGCTTGCGACCGCGCCTTGCTTGCCTTCTGCGACACCGGGCGCAAGCACATGGGGACCCGGCGCGGCCGGCGGCTCGGAAATCGGGGCCGCGGTGAAGGCCTGGCCGGCGCGTGCGTCGCGTTCGAGTGGCGCAGCGGTGAGGCTGGTCTGCCGTGATCGTGGTGACGAACACGACGCGAGGATCAGAGCGCATGACAGCAAGAACCGGGTCATGCGCCGGATGGTAGCTCCACCTTGACCTGTGCTGCGCGTCCCGCGTTTACTCCCCAGCACTGCTTACGAACGAGGCTCGATCATGACGACACGACTTTGGCTTGCGCGCTTTGTAGCGATCACCGTTGCGATCACAGGAGCCTCCGCGTTCGGCGGCTGCACGGTGGGCGACGGCGACTTCGACGGAAGCTTCGACGAGGACGCGGGCTTCCCTGACAGCAGTGTGCCGGGTGACGGTGACGGTGACGGTGACGGTGACGGCGATGGAAACGGCGACGAGGACGGCGGCGTGCCGGGCGACGGAGATGGCGACGGTGACGGAGATGGCGACGGCGATAGCGCTGAGGTGCTCGCCGCGCGCGCATGGCCGGCACAGCTCGCGCTCGCGACGTGCGAGGCGCTGGCCGACTGTCTCGGCGCTGATCTGCTCGCCGACACACTCGGCGGACGCGACTGCGCATCGCTTCAAGCCAACGTCAGCATGAGCGGTGAGCTCGCCTACCTCGAACATTCGATCAACGAGGGCCTGGTGTTCTTCGACGCGTCGACCCTCGACAGCTGCCTCGAAGACATTCGCGAGCTCGGCTGTGACGTGCGCTCGAGCCGCCTGCCTGCGAGCTGCGAGTTCACCTGGGCCGGTGCGGTCGCGCTCGGCGATCCGTGCACGCTGCACGAGGACTGTTCCGGCGACGCGTTCTGCGACAAAGGCGCGCTCGCGAGCTGCCCCGGCGTGTGCGCTGCGCTGCAGCCACAAGGCGCGCCGTGTCATCACAACGACGACGCGCAATGCGCGGACGGGCTCGCGTGCTTCGAGCTAGTTCAGGGCGGCGAGGTCGTGTCCTCGACCTGCGATCTGCTCGGTCAATCCGGCGAGTCGTGTGCTGCGGGCAAGCCGCGCTGCACGCCCGGTTTGATCTGCGACGACACCAATTCATGCGTGCCGCTCGCGACGCTCTACTACTTGCAAGAGGGCGATGACTGCGATGTCGTCGACGCGCTGTGCGAGCCCGGCCTGGTTTGCGAGAGCGTCGTCGACACCACCGGCGTGTGCGCAGACAAGGTCGACGAAGACATGGCGTGCAAGCGCTCGTCGCCGAATCAATGCCCGATCGATCAGTACTGCGACGCCGAAACACCGGGTGCGTTCGGCGGCTGCGTCGATCGTCCCGGCGACGGCGAAGAGTGTCTCTTGAGCAGCTCGCCGTGCTCCGATGGCAGCACGTGCAGTGAAGGCTTGTGCGCGAACCGCACCGCTTGTCGCTTGCGGTCGCAGCCGTGTGCAGACGATACGGTCTGCGTTCGGGGCACGTGTCTTGCACTACGCGGCCCCGGAGAGCTCTGCCTCGATGACGCACAGTGCTATGGCGGCGAATGTGGGAGCGACGAGAGCTGCGTCGAAGCGCTCCAGTGCGAAGCACCGTAGCTCGGCGACCGATTCCGAAAGCAGAACGCGACTGCGCTCGCGCGCGTGGCTTGTGCCACCGTGTGCCGTAGCGTTCTCGGATTTGCCTGGCGCGTCGCTCTCTGGTCTGACCGCATGCTTGGTCGCGCTCGCGTGCGCGACCGGCTGCGGGGCCGCAGCTCCGCCCCCGGCAGGCGATGTCGTTCTCAACGAGATCGTCAGCGACAACGACGGCGCTGCGATCGACGAGCTCGGCGAAGCCGACGACTACATCGAGCTAGCCAATTTTGGTGATACGCCCGCTCGGCTCGATGCGTTCGTGCTGCGCGACTCGACGGGCGAAGCGGTCGTGCTGCCGAACATCACGGTCGCGGCCGGCGACGTGATTGTGCTCTGGGCCGACGGCGATCCCGAGCAAGGGCCGACGCACCTGCCGTTCAAGATCTCCTCCGCCGGCGAGCACGTCACGCTCGAGACGCGCGGCGGCAAGATCGTCGATGAAGCCGATGTTCCCGCGCTCGCGATCAACGAGACGTTTGCGCGCACGCCGAACGCGCGCGGCGAGCTCGCAAAGTGCCGCTTCGCGACGCCCGGACGCTCGAACGGCGATCGTTGCGAGCCCACTGCCCCGCCCGAGCTCGGCGATGACATGACGTTCGCGCCGTTCGAGTGGCCCGAGCCGTGGCCTGCGCTCCACGGTCCGCTGGTGATGAGCGAGCTGCTGTTGCGACCTGCCGGCGCGATCGAAGTGCTCAACGTTTCCAACGCGACGATCGAGCTCGGTGACTACACGGTTCGCGTCGCGCCGCATCTGCCTGGGCAAGCCTGGCCTTCGATCGATCTCGGCATACCGCTCGAATGGACGACCGAAACGCTCGCGCCCGGCGAGCGCGTCGTGATCTCGGTGCCTGCGGATGTAACGACTCTCCTCGAGGGAGCCAGCGCGTTCGAAGGCGTCGCGACGATCTTCGAGCGTGACGGTCGCGCAGCGGTCGATCGGATCGACTTCATGGATTGGCCCGAGGGCGCGGCGCTTGCGCGCGTGCCCGACGCCACCGGACAACCGCGCTTCTGCGCCACGAGCACGCTCGGCGAAGCCAACGACGACTGCGCTGAGCTGCGCTCGCGCGAGCTTTCGGATCGCACCCGCGATCTCTACACGCGAGGCGACTTCGAAGCGCTCGCCGCGGGCGACACCAGCCTGAGCTCGCTCGGCGTGAAGTTCGTGATCGATCTCGCCGCCGGCAACACCGTGCACTTCATCAGCACGCGTGATTGGGCGCTGCACTACACCTTCATCCGCGAGCGGATCGACGGCGAGCCGCGGCTCGACCGCTGCGATCCAACGCAATCCCAGCAGTTCAACGCCGACTGGCGCGCGTTCAGCGTCGCCAACTACGATCGCGCCGAAGGCCGCCGCTACCTGCTCGGCACGCTCGAGCATCACACCGGCAGCGATCTGTGGACGGTCGCGTTCACGCTCGGCGACCAAGTCAGCGGCGCGCAAATGGTGCATGCGTTTTTCACGGTACTCGCCAAGGTCCGCGATCCCGAGCGCTTTGCGTTGCGGCCGAGCGAGCCACGCCAAGTGCAACAACTGCTGCCTTTCAACGGACAGTTGCCGATCATCGGCATGAACGCGCCGTTTCAGGGCATCGATTTTCAAGCGCTCACCGCAGGCATCGGCTTTGGCGTGCTGACGTTCGTGCCCGCAGCGGAGCTCGGCGAAGCGCCGTTGGGACACGACATCATCGTGGTCACCGACGACGTGCCGAACGACCTCCCGTTGGTCGGAGGATTGATCACCGAAGCGCTGCAGACGCCGCTCGCGCACGTGAACATCCTGAGCAAGAGCCGCAATACGCCGAACATGGCGCTGCGCGGTGCGCGGAGCGCTCGTGAGCTCGAGCCGTTGTTCGGCAAGCTCATTCGGCTCGCGGTCACTCCGGCGGGCTTCGAGGTGCGTGAAGCGAGCTCCGAGGAAGCCGACGCGTTCTTCCAATCGCGCGAGCCCACCGGACCGCGCATCATGCCGCGCCTCGACACGACGGTGCGCGGCGTGCAACCGCTCGCGGGCCGCGGCTTACCGGATCTACCTGTGTTAGGCGCGAAAGCCGCGCAACTCGCCGAGCTCGCAGCGGTCAACGGCACGCGCTGCGGTGGCCCGGTGCCGGTGCCGGTGGATTCGTTCGCGATCCCACTCGTGCACTCGCTCGATCACTACGCAGCGAGCGGCGCGCTCGAACGCTTGCAAGAAGCCGAGAGCTCGCCCGACTTTC
Organism: Sandaracinaceae bacterium; assembly: GCA_043752225.1. Lineage (GTDB taxonomy): Bacteria > Myxococcota_A > Polyangia > Polyangiales > JAFGIB01 > JAYUYY01. The sequence continues at coordinate 8,146 of JAYUYY010000643.1, forward strand.
GCAGCGATCCCGCGCGGCGTGTCGAAGTGCTCGCCGAAGTGCGCGAGCTCATTCTCGAGACGCCGGTCGACCCCGAGCTCTTGGAAGAAATCGTCGAGGCAATCGACGAGCGCTACGGCAACGAGCGCGTGCGCATGCGCAGCAGCAGCAACACCGAAGACCTGCCCTCGTTCAACGGCGCCGGGCTCTACACTTCCGTCGGCGTGGCGATCGGCGATCCAGACCATGACATCGAAGAGGGCATCCGCACCGTTTGGGCGAGCCTCTTCAGTTTGCGCGCGTACGACGAGCGCGAGCTCGCGCACATCGACCAGAGCGGCATCGCCATGGGCATCCTCGTGCATCCCGCGTTCCTGTCGGAGCGCGCGAACTCGGTCGCGATCAGCCGCAACGTGCTCGATCCCACGCGCTCGGACATGCACTACTTCAACATCCAGCGCGGCGAAGCGGCGGTCGCGAATCCCGCGCCGGGCGTCGTCAGCGAACAGCTCACGCGGCGGGTCTTCCCGTACCCGGGCTCACCGGAGCTGGAGTACCAGAGCTACAGCACGTTCTCGCCGGATGCGCCGATCATGACGCTCGACGAGATCCGCCATGTTTCGTGTTACCTGACGGCGATCCACGATCACTTTCGATCGGTGATCGATCCCGAGCACGAGAACCGCTGGTTCGCTGTCGACATCGAGCTGAAGCTGATGGGCGACGAGCACGAGCTGGTGATCAAGCAAGCCCGCCCCTACTCCTTCGGCAACGCGGAAATCCCCGCCGACTGCCGGGATTTTTAGTTGCGGGGAAAACGTGCGCCGTTTTCCCTCCCATTGGGCAAGGCCCAACGCGTCCCTCCCTTTCACGAGGTGAGCGAAGCTCACTCGCGGCCCTAAGTTCCGCCGCGGTGGTCGACGACGCGGCCGTGGATCAGGTGGACCTTCACCTTGTGCTTGGTGACGACCCGAGATCGTTCGACCGCGATCTCTTCCTTGCGCCGGAAGTCGCACTCCATTTCCCAGCACGCATCCGGCGTCAGCCGCGGCGTCATGCACTCGTCGAGCACGATCTCGACGCGCGGCGCTGCAAACGCAGTTTTCACGTACTCGTTCACGGTCTTGTACGCGGCGGACGGAAGCGGGCCACAGCGCTGCTCTCGCGCCAGCTGCTCGCTGCGCAGCTTGTCGAGATGCGCCTTCGCGCGCTCCTCGAGCCGGCGCTGAATCTCTTCGGTACGGTCGGTGTAGATCTCGCGCACGTAGTCGATCGAGATCCGAAAGCGCTTGCCGACGCGCGCGAGGATGCTCTCCTCCGCCACCGCTTTGTTGGTCACCGCGGTGACCTCCGAAAACGTCGCTTCGAACACCTGGGTTTCGAACGCCTCGAGCTGGTCGTGCAGGCTCTCGTAGCGCGCGCGCACCTTGCCGACGTCCGCCGGTAGCGCACCCGGTGCTTCACCTGCAAGCGATGCTGTATCGAGCGGCGCGAACAACGCTCCGAGCTTGCTGAGCCGACCGCGCGCTTCTTCCCACTTCTTCTTCTTTCCGAGCAGCTCGGTCTCCTTAACTTCCAGTTGGATCGCCGACAGCGCGGCTTCGATCTCGGCTGCGCGCTCGCTGGCTTTGCGCTGCGCTTCAGCGGCTTCCTCGGCGGCGGCCTTGGTGTCGATGGTCTTGCGATTCGGATCGGATGGAAGCACGCGCACCACGAGCGGTGGAATCGTAACGCCAGCGTGTTTCTCACCACGGCCCGCTCGCGGGCTCGGACACGTATGCCGGAGTCGATCGAGCAAGTCACAGCGCAGCGGCGTATAGCCCTGGTACTCGGCCTGCAGCGGGATCTCGTACGAGCCCTCCGGCGTGTCTTCGGTCGCTGCGATCAACAAACGGCCTTCCGCGACCTTGCCCGCGATCAGCGTCACCTCAGCGATCGAGAACAAGAGCCCATACGCTTGATCAGGAAGCTTGAGCTCGTACGTCGGTAAGCGACCGGTCTGCCACGCGCGCGGCTCGGTCAGCACGCACGAAGCTTCGGGACCGTGCGGTCTACGACAGCTCGGCAGCGGCTCGACGTTTGCTCCGGTCGTCGACTCGGGCAGCGTCGCTTCGGCGAGCGCGGAAAGCCGCACCTCGATCTCGCCGCCACGCATCACCTCTGCGTGCTCCATGTACGGCGCCTTGCCGATCTCATCGAGGTCGAGCCCCGACTCGACGAGCGCGATTCCGATCAGCAACAGCGCCGCGCATCCCAGCAGCGTGATCAAGACGACGCTCATCTTGCGCCGCACGTGCGTGCCGATGGACGGACGCGCGGCCTCGATCACGCCGGCGCCGAGCGCCTCCTTGCAAACATCCTCGAGCCGATTCGCAGCGAACTGAACCTTCGGCGTATCGGGCAACTCCGAGCCCGGCGCACGCCACAGCTCGAGCTGGCGCTGAATCGCGTTCACGCTGCGCCGCACCAGCGCGATCGACGTGAAGTCCTGCGCCTCGCGCTCGAGCATGCGCGCAAGGTCCGGCCGCCCTGCCCCACGCAGCGCATCGATCAGGTCTTGAAGGCGCTCTTCGATCTGCGCGATCGCGCTCGGTTCACTCATGGCGGGGGCTCGGCAGGGTCCGCCGATCATAACCAAAGCGATACCCGAACAGGCGTTTGCGGGTTTTTTCGACGATGCCTACTGGTCCGATAGTGTGCGG
>JAYUYY010000644.1:0-10819 GCA_043752225.1 Sandaracinaceae bacterium
GCGGGACCTCGAGGTCGACGTCGATGTAGAGATGATCGGGCGTAAGGCGCACGCAGGTCTCGACTTGTACGGTGCCGAGCACGCGATGCGGCACGCGCCGCAAGACTTCCGCCCGCGCGATGCGCATCGCACGCAAGCGCACGCGAACCGAGCCGCTGACGGCGCGCTCGAGCTGCAGGCAGGCCGCGCGATCCAGATCTCCGCGCGTCATCTTCGCGAGGCTCTTGAGTGGGATGCTGATCATGGTGCTGCCGAAGTAGCTCTCGTGACCCTCGGGCGCCGTGCGGCAGCCGCCCTCGGACAGCACCTCGGCGTTGGCGAAGAGCGCCTGCTCGAGCTCCCGTCCGAGCGCCGTGCTGGAGTGGGTCGCGAGGATTGAGCTTCGGGTCGCACGCGCGAGCGGTTTGAGGCGGTGGGGACCAGGCTTAACCATCGATGGCACCAGGATCGTACATTGTCCTACCTCCACCTACGAATTTCTCGGGTGCGCTTCGGGCGGGAGGCGCGTAGAACACGGCACCTTGGAACGGATTGGACCCAAAACAGGCTCGGGACACATCGCGTGCATCTCGGATGTGCACGGCAACTTGAAGGCGCTCAAGGCCGTGCTAGCCGCCGCGCGCGATCGAGGCGCGATCGATGTCTGGGTCGCGGGCGATCTGCTGCTCGGCGGCGAAGATCCGCTCGGCACGTGGCACGAGCTGCAGCGCGTCGGCGCGCGCTGCGTGCGCGGTCCGAGCGACCTCGCGCTGGCGACCGTCGATCCGCGCACGCTGCGCGCGACCAATGATCGCGATGCGGAGCGCGCGGCGGTGTTCGAGCGCGCGCAGCGATCGCTTGGCGACATCGTCCGCAAGCGGCTCTTCGGATTGCCCGATCGCTTGCGCATCCCGCTCGTGGATGGCCGCGAAGCGCTGCTCGTGCACGGCAGCCCGCGCGATCCGCTCGAAGGCATCGACCATGATCTCGACGACGACGCGGTGCTCGCGCTGCTCGACGACGATCCGGCGGACATCGTGGTGTGCGGCGCAACGCACGTGCCGTTTCAGCGCATCGTCGGCGACGTGCACGTGGTCAACGTCGGCTCGGTCGGCGAAGCACCCGGCGGCGCGATCGCGCACCTGACGATCATCTCCCCAGGCTTCGAAGGCGCGTCGGTCGAGCAGACCTGGGTCGAGTACTAACTGCTTACTCCGCAGCGGGCGGGAGCTGGCTGCGCTCGATCACCTCGACGCGCGATACATGTCGGTCGTCCGCAGCGCGCACGATCAAGTCGTGCTCGCCGATGCCGATCGTCTCACCGTTGCGGAGCACCCGGCCCGCGAGATCGATCAGCATGCCGCCGAGCGACTCGTACCCGTTCGAGCCTTCGGGCAACCGCAGGCCTGTGATCTCGGCCAGGTCGTGCACGGAGACATTGGCCTTCGCCATAAAGCGACCGGGCGCGATCTGTTTGACCGGCGCCTCTTCTTCGTCGTGCTCGTCGCTGATGTCGCCGACGATCTCTTCGATGATGTCTTCGAGCGTGACCATGCCGCTCGTGCCGCCGTACTCGTCAGCGACGATCGCGAGGTGCACGTGCTGCGATTGCATCTGGCGCAGCAGCTCGCTGATCTTTTGCGACTCGGCGGCGAAGAACACCGGCGTGCGGATCAGCTCAGAGAGCGAGCCGTCGAACCCGGCGTCATCGCGGAAGCGGCTGAACAGATCCTTCGCGTACAGAATGCCGATCGGCTGATCGATGCTGTTGCGATAGACCGGATAGCGGCTGTGACCTTCGGCGACCAGCAGTTGGACGACGCCCGGGAGCGGCATGTCGATATCGATCGCGACCATCGAGGTGCGCGGCACCATGATTTCGCGCGCGACCGTCTCGCGGAACTCGAGCACGCTCTTGAGCAGCTCGGCGTCTTCCTCGCTGAACGATCCAGATTCTTCGGCGCGCTCGATGACTTGCTCGACGACGCTCTCGGTCACGCGCTCCGGATCGTCCTCGGGACGCGGCGGGAACACGCGATCGATCACGCCGTTGACCCAGACCAGCGGCAACGCAAACGGTGCGAAGAGCAGCTCGAGCGGACGCGCCCAACGCAACAGCGGCAGCGCGACCCGGCTCGCACGACGCGCCGCGAGCGAGCTCGAGATGCCGATCGCGAGCACGTACACGAGCGCCGCAGCAGCGACCACCGCAAGCCGAGAGAGCGGCGCGTCCCCGACTAGGGGTGTCTCGTACGCGAGCACGGCGGTGCTGGCGAGCGCCAAGCATCGGCCCGTGAGCAGGCGAATCGCGATCACCTTCTGCTCGGCGAGATAGCGCGCCGCGGTGACCGCGTTCTGGTCGTTGCCCTCGCGTGCGGCACGCGCGCGCGATTCGCCGAGCGCGGCAAGAGCTTCATCGACAGCAGCGAGCGCTGCGCCCATGCAGATGCACAGGGCGACGCCCCACAAGGTACTTGGCCCCCCTAACGAGTCTTCCAAACGGTGTCCGCTCCTGCTGCGACTTGAACTCTGGCTCGCAATCCCCGCTGCGCTGCGAGCCGACGTCCAGGTGGGGAGTCTAGCGATGCCCCCTGTGGGTCGCAAGCCGTGGCCCAGCCCGCCATCAACGGTTCAAGCTCGAGTAATTGTTGACAAATTTAGCTGGGAGGCGAGGTCCGGTGGAAATCCGGATGGGCTGGCGAGACTTTGACCGCGGCTCGGTTCGCGGTGGTCCGTCAGCGGTTTTGCACGCGGATCGCACCGCGTTCGAGTAGGTCGACGAGCGTCTTGAGGGCCTCGAGCCGGGGCATGCCACAGACGTCGAGCACCTCCTCGACCGTCGAGAGCCCATCGACGCGCGAGAGCAAAAAACCGGACCGGTGATCGAGCCCGAGCCAACGCATTTGGTTCTCCGAAAGCGCCTGTATGGGCACGCGCTGGAGATCGCCGATCTTGGACGCGTAGAGCTGGATCAAGCGCTGCCGGCAATTCTGCGCACACAGCCGCGCTTGGTTGTTGTCGGGCTCACGGCCGAGGATCAGCTCGGCAAAGCGCAGCGCGCCCGTCAGGTCGTCGAGCGCGTAGAGCTCCTCCATCTCGCCCACGAGGTCGAGCTGCTGAGAAGGCCGCGAACGATCGACCAGATCGAGCGCCCCACCTTCGCTCGGCGGCGCTAGATCCGAATCGCGTGCCGCGGGCGGCGGCGCACTCATGCGCGCAGAGAGCGCTCGTAGCCGTTCGACTTCTTCGTTCTGTGCCGGAGGCACGGTGCTCTGCCTACTCATGCGCCCGAGCGTCCACGCGTCGTGGCCTTCGGCATCCGACAGCGGCGGTGGATAGCTGCTGCTCTGTCGCTGGCGCGGCAGGTTCGCGGCGATATCGGCGAGCACGATCTCTTCGGAGCCCGCGCTGCCATCGCTGTCGGGAGGAAAGCTCACCGGCAAGGGCGATTCAGACGGAGTGGTCTCACGCTCGTGCACCGAGCCCGGCCGAGCCGTGGGCCGCGGCGCAGGGATCGAGGGCGGCTGCACGGCGACGTTGCGCGCGCTCGATGAGAACGCGCCGTGCGGCGGCCTTTTAGGTGGAGGCTTCGGAGATTCCGCCACGCGTCCTCATACTCCGCTCGAAAGCGCCATAGAGCTCTGCTGACTCCGCTGCGCTTTGATTCAGCTGACCTTGCCGACCACGCCTTTGAACATGCGCTGGGTGCGCGCGAGCGCATCGATGTGATCGAGGAGCTCGTCGGTTTTGCGGGCTTTGATGAGCGCGCGTGCTTTGTCGACCACGCCGCGTGCCTTGTCGATCGCGTCGCGACCGAAATCACTGCCGGCGACGACCTGCTCCACTTCGGGGAACAGCGACTCGATCTGCGAGATGAGCTTTTGTGCTTCCTGCACGACCTGCTCGGTCTCGTCATCGGCGCGACGCGCGACCGCGAATTCCTTCGCATCCCCGACCATGTTTTGGACTTCGTCCTTGGTCAGACCGCTGGTCGCCGTCACGGTGATCGACTGCTGCTGATTGGTCTCGAGGTCCTTGGCATGCACGCTAACGATGCCGTCGGCGTTGATCTCGAAGGAGACCTCGACCTCCACTTGACCCGCCGGCGCGCGACGTAGGCCGGTCAAGATGAACTCGCCGAGCAGCTCGTTGTCCTCGGCGCGATGCGACTCGCCCTGCATGACTAGGATCTTCACCGCGGTCTGATTCTCTCGGACGGTCGTGAAGACCTTCGAGCGTGAGGTCGGCACCGTCGTGTTGTGCGGGATCAGCTCTTCGAAGAAACCACCCACGACCATGATGCCGAGCGTGTGCGGAGTGACGTCGAGCAGGATCATGCCCGACGCTTCCTGGGTCAGCGCCATGCCCTGAATCGATGCACCGAGCGCGACGACTTCGTCCGGATGCACGCCCTTGCAGGGCTCGCGCTCGAAGAACTCGGCGACGCTGCGCTGCACGAGCGGCATGCGCGTCATGCCGCCGACCAAGATCACTTCGTCGATCTCGTCTTTGCCCAAGCCCGCTTCTTGAAGCGTCTGCGCGCAGGTTTCGACCGTGCGCTGCACCAAGTCGGACGTGAGCTCTTCGAGCTGATGGCGCGCGAGCACGCGCTGCAAGTGCAGCGCTTCGTTGCGCGCATTCGAGATGATGAACGGGAGATTGACCTCGGTCTGCTCCACACTCGACAGCTCGCACTTGGCCTTTTCGGCCGCGTCTTTGAGGCGCTGCAGCGCCATACGGTCGTCGCGCAGATCGATGCCGTGCTCGTCGCGGAAGCTGTCGACCAACCAGTCGATGATCCGAAGATCGAAATCTTCGCCGCCGAGGAAGGTGTCCCCCGCGGTGCTCACGACCTTGAACACGCCGGTGCTGCTGATCTCGAGCACGGAGATATCGAACGTGCCGCCGCCGAGATCGTAGACCGCGACCGTCTTGTCGACTTGCTTGCCGAAGCCGTACGCGAGCGCAGCCGCGGTCGGCTCGTTGATGATGCGGATGACGTCGAGGCCGGCGATCTTGCCTGCGTCTTTGGTGGCTTGGCGCTGGCCGTCGTTGAAATACGCCGGCACCGTGATCACGGCCTTCTCGGCGGGGTGCCCGAGATAGTCCTCCGCGATCATCTTCATCTCTTGAAGGATCATCGCGCTGATCTCGGGGACGCTATAGACCTTGCCGCGCAGCTGGATGCGCGCGTCGCCGTGAGGTCCTTGAACGATCGTGTATGGACACGTCGAGATCGCGTTTTGAACTTGCTGGCTATCCCACTTGCGTCCGATCAGACGCTTCGCCGCAAACACGGTGTGCTCCGCGTTCGTCACGGCTTGTCGCTTCGCGATGTGACCCACGAGCCGCTTACCGGCTTCGGTGATCGCCACCATCGAGGGCGTTGTTTTGTAGCCACCACGGTTTGCAATCACCGTGGGCTGTCCACCCTCGACCACGGCCACGCACGAGTTCGTCGTGCCCAGGTCGATGCCGATCACTGTCTCCATGCGGTCATCTCGTAGTTAGGAAGCAAAGCTCTGACTGCTCTAAGAGCGCGCTTCTCGCAGAAGATTGTTGATGATCTGGTCTCGCGGATCCAACTTCGCCGCTTTTTCCAGCTCGCGCTGAGCATTCAGCTTGAGCCCAGCGGCCAAGTATACACGACCGAGCAATGTGAGGTTCCGTGTGGTTGCACCCGCGAGCTGCACAACTTTTTGCGCGTAGCGCTGTGCGCGGTGTAGGTCGCCGCTCGCCTTGAGCAGCGCCTCGGCCGCGTGGCGCGCTGCTTCGGCGTCGTCTTCGCGATTGTCGCTGACACGGCCCCACGAATTCGCAGCCGCAAGCCAGTTGCCGGTCTTCTCTTCGTAGATCGCTTGCTTCTCGTAGTTGGTCGCAAGACTACGTGCGACCACTTTGCTTACCCGTTCGTACTCGTGCTGAATCGCCGGGCTCTCGGGCTCGCACGCGAGCGCGAGCTGCAGCTCTCCGGATGCCGTCAGCATGTCGCCCGCGCGCTCGGCGTCTTGAGCTTTGCGCAGGTGGGTTTGGGCGCGCACCGATACGTCACCGCGCGTCGCTACCGCGCTCGCGGCGATCGAGTGTCGCAAGCCTTCGATCGCGCTGCGCCTGCGCTCCGACGAGCTGTGCTCGGGGGCCGGTTCGACCGGCGCGGGTGAAGCGGGCAGCGGAGGCAGCGACGAGCTGTGCTTCAAGCGCTGACGCAAACGCTCGCGTACGCGCGCTCTGCGCTCTTCGTTGCTGAGCGAGGGCCGAACGCTGACCTGCGGTGGTGACCCAGAGGGCGTGGGCGAAGGCGGAGCTTCGACGCGCAGTGAATCGATCGGTGCGCCCGCGATGCTCGGCACACGGGGTGGCCGCAACGCCGATCGATCGGGAACGTTCGGCTCGGGCACAGGAGCCGACGCTTGAGCGACCTCTGACGGGTCGAGCAGCATTTCCACTTCGCGGCTGACGCGATCCATCGTGCGCCGCACGCGCCGGGTTTGCTCGGTCAGCGCCAGATACTCGTCGTAGTCGACGCGCTTGGTCTTCTTGCCGAGCACTTCGTAGGCCTCGGTCAAACGCTTGAATACGCCTTCCATGCGCGCGCGATATGGGCCCAGGTCCTTTCCAAACTGAGAGTCAGGATGGAAGACCTTCGAGAGCTCGAAGTACGCGGCGCGAATCGTGACCTTCTCCGCATCGCGAGCGACGCCGAGCACTTGATAGTGGTTCTGACCTTCGATCGCGTAGTGGGCGTCGAGGATGCGCTTGCGCAGCTCGCGTGTAATGCCGGATGGCTGCTCGAGCTCTGCGGCGTCGTAGCGCGCGGACGCCGAAGCGAAATGCAGATCGGGCGCTACGATTGGCGCGGCGCGCGGCTTGCTCTTGCGCGGCGCCCAGGGCAGCTCCACCGCACCGAGCTCTGCGAGGCGCTCCAAGATCGAGTCGAGCTTGCTCGCATCCATGCCGCTGATGATCGCGATGTCGCCGACGGCTGCGCGGCCATCGATCAGCGAGAGCACGAAGCCATCGAGCGTGCTCAGCGGAAGCGAGAGCACGTTGACGCCGGAAGCGCGTTGCGGGACGCGTACCTGCATTCGCCTAAGCCCCTCCGCAAGCAACTTGCTGTGACCCGACCGAAGGGTCCGCGCGGAACAAGGCAGCGATCATGCCGCCCGATTCTATCATCCGAGACTGGCGGTTATAGGGAGAACGTCGGCGTTCTCGTGCTCCCGCGCGAGCACGCAAGCTGCCTATCGGCAGCAGAGCTCGAGCAGGGCCTTCTGGACGTGCAGCCGGTTCTCGGCCTCGTCCCAGACGCGCGACGCGGGGCCATCGATGACCTCGGCGCTGACCTCTTCGCCGCGATGTGCGGGCAAGCAGTGCAGAAAAATCGGGTTCGGCGCGCCGAGCGCCATCAACTCTGGCGTAACGCAGTAGCCGACAAAGGCCTGCTTTCGGTGCTCGGCTTGGTCCTCTTGGCCCATGCTCGCCCACACATCCGTCGTGACTACATGCGCGCCTTTCATCGCCTCCGCGGGCGATGAGGTCATGATTCGACGGCCAGCGCGGGTGGCGTCGGCAGCCGCCAGCACATCGGCTGCGGGCCGATAGCCTTCGGGACACGCCAGGCGCAGCTCGAAGCCGAGCCGCGCGGACGCGAGGATCCAAGAGTGCGCCATGTTGTTGCCGTCGCCGATCCACGCGACCACGAGGCCCGATAGGCCCGCCGGCCGGTGCTCGACGATCGTCATCAAGTCCGCGAGCACTTGGCAGGGGTGAAACTTGTCGGTGAGCGCGTTGATCACCGGCACGCTCGCGGCTGCGGCGAGCTCTTCGATGCGCTCGTGCTCGAACGTGCGCAGCACGACGCCGTGCAAGTAGCGCGACAGCACGCGCGCCGTATCGGGGAGAGGCTCGCTGCGGCCGAGCTGCAAGTCGCGGCTGAGCATCGAGATGCAGTGGCCGCCGAGCTCGGCGATCGCGACCTCGAACGAGATGCGCGTGCGCGTCGACGCCTTTTCCAAGATGAGGCCGATGCTCTTGCCGGCGAGCGGACGCGGGTGCTCCGCTTTGCCGCGCAAACGCTTGAGCTCGATCGCGCGTGCGAACAGCTCGTGCAGCTCTTCGGTGCTTAAGTCGAGAAGGTTCAGCAAGTGTCGAGGTGTGCTCGTCATGGCGCTCACCTCGGCGTTGCGGTGTTGAGGACGCGCTCGACGATGGCGACGCCTTCGTCGATCTCTTGAGTCGTCACGCACAGCGGCGGCGTGAAGCGCAGGACGTTGCCGCCCGCGATCGAGAGCAATACGCCCGCGTCGCGGATCGCGGCGAGCAGCGCGGCGGGATCGACGCCATCGGCAACGCGCAGCCCGCGCAAGAGGCCCTTGCCGCGCGCTTCGGTCACGGCGCTGTTGCGCGCGACGACGCCGCTCAGCTTCTCGCCGAGATGCTCGCCGACGACGCGCGCGTTCTGCACCAGCTGCTCTTCGTCGAAGATCGCGAGCACCGCGTTCGCAGCCGCACACGCGAGCGGATTGCCGCCAAACGTGGTCGCGTGCGAGCCCGGCGGCAACGCGCTCGCGAGATGCTCGCGCACGGCCATCGCGCCGAGCGGAAAGCCCGAGGCGATACCTTTGGCGAGCGAGCAGCCGTCGGGGATGACGCCGCTGTGCTCGTAGCCGAGGAACGTGCCGGTGCGGCCAAAGCCGGTCTGCACTTCGTCGTAGAAGAGCAGCGAGCCGTTCGCATCGCACAGCTCGCGCGCCGTCTTCAGGTACGCGTCGGTCGCGGAGACCACACCGCCTTCGCCTTGCACGACCTCCAAGAACACCGCCGCGGTGCGCGGCGTGAGCGCGGCCTTGAGCGCTTGTGCGTCGCCGTACGGGACATGACTCACGCCGCCGACCAGCGGTGCCATGCCTTCCTGGTACTTCGTCTGACCGGTCAAGCTCAGCGCGCCCATCGTGCGGCCGTGAAAGCTGCTGAGCGCAGAGATCATCTCGACGCGCTGCTTGTCGCCGCGATCGTAGAAATACCTGCGCGCGAGCTTGAGCAGCGCCTCGTTGGCCTCTGCGCCGCTGTTGCAAAAGAAGAAGCGCGAGAACGGCGTGCGCTTGGCGAGCTGCGCGGCCAGCTCGATCGAGGGCTGGTTGTAGAAGAGGTTCGACGTGTGCATCAGGCGCGCGGCTTGCGCACCGATCGCAGCCGCGAGCTTGGGATGGCCATGACCGACCGAGACGACCGCGATGCCCGCGCACAAGTCGAGATACTCGCGACCTGCGACGTCGCGCACGCGGCAGCCCTTGCCTTCGACGAGGACGATCGGCGCAGGCCGGTAGCTCGCGAGCAGCGAGCGCTTGGCGGTCTCAATTAGATCGGTTTGGTTCATGACACTCTGACTCCACGAGCTCGCTTGAAAGAGCGCGGCGGTAGGACGCTACGCGCGCTCAGGCGTTATCACGTGCCGCGCGACGGACGATCTCCGTGCCGATGCCCGCATCGGTGAAGATCTCGAGCAGGATAGCGTGTTGCTCGCGGCCATCGAGGATGTGGCACTTGCGAACGCCTCCGGCGAGCGCTTCGAGCGCGCACTCGACCTTCGGGATCATGCCCCCGTCGATCACGCCCGCTTTGCGCAAGCGCGCGCTCTCCTGATCGTCGAGCGATTGGATGAGCTCGCCGTCGGCGCCGCGCACGCCCGGGGTATCCGTCATCAGCAAGAGCTTGGAAGCTTGGAGCGCGGCCGCGATCGCACCCGCCGCGGTGTCTGCGTTGAGATTCAAGCTCTTGCCGTCCTCGTCGATCGCGAGCGGAGAGATCACCGGGATCATCCCCGCCTTGACCAGCGACTCGATCACCTCGGGGCGCACGCTGCGGATCTGACCGACGCGACCGGTGTCGACCAGCGCACCCGAGCGCGTCTGCACCTTCGGCAAGCGCTCGCCGACGAGCAGTCGATCATCGACGCCGGAGAGACCCACTGCGCGGCCGCCGTGACGACCGATCAGCGCGCAGATCTCCATGTTGATCGTGCCGCCGAGCACCATCTCGACGACGTGCATCGTCGCGTCGTCGGTGATGCGCAAACCCTCGACGCGTTGCGACTCGATGCCGAAGCGCTTGAGCTCCTCGTCGATCTGCGGGCCGCCGCCGTGCACGACCACCGGATGGATGCCGACGTACTTGAGCAGCACCAAGTCCTTGGCAAAGCTCTCGCGTAGCGCCGCATCCGTCATGGCGTGACCGCCGTACTTGATGACGAACGTCTCGCCCTGAAAGCGCCGGATGTACGGCAGCGCCTCGTGCAGAACGGCAGCTTTTTCGATCAAGGAGCGCATGGATGCTTCACGCCGATTGCCTCGAGCTCAGTCCGATTGACTAGAGCTTCACGCCTGATTTTCACGGAATCCGCAAAAAGAAAGCGGCAAGCCTGGGCGCAACACCCAGGAAAGTCAAAGCTCAGCGGGCCGGACTCAGAAGGCGCGAGCCGACTGGTCTAGAGGATAAACCTGGAGAGGTCCTTGTCCGCGAGGATCGGCCCGAGCACGCGGCGCACGTCCGGCTCGTCGATCAGGACCTCCCGCTCGACCCGCTCCGAAGCGCTGAACGACAGCTCGTCGAGCAAAGCCTCCATGATCGTGTGCAGGCGGCGGGCGCCGATGTTTTCGTTCTCGCGGTTCGCGAGCTCGGCGTACTCGGCGATGGCTTCGACCGCAGGCGCCGTAAACCCGAGCGAGATGCCTTCGGCCTGCATGAGCGCGGTGTACTGGCGCGTCAGCGCGTTCTTGGGCTCGGTCAGGATGCGCACGAAGTCGGCGCGCGTGAGCGAGTCGAGCTCGACGCGGATCGGGAA
>JAYUYY010000645.1:0-10794 GCA_043752225.1 Sandaracinaceae bacterium
CGATCGTCTTGGGCGTGCGCAGGCCCGCTTGCGACAGGCACTCGAACGCTGCGAGCTTGTCGCGACCGCGCTTGGCAACCGCGCTGCCGACGCCGCGCAGGTTGAGCGCGTCGACCACCAACGCGACCGCGCCGACCGCGACATCGCTCGCCACAGTGACGACGGCTTGGACGTCGTGCTTGCGCGCGGCGTCGAGCACGAGGCTCGCATTGGCGGTGTCGATCGCTAGCGCGTGATCGGCGCGCGCCATGCCGGGTGCATCCGCGCGCTTGTCGACGACGACAGTCTCGATCCCGGCGCGCCGCGCCGTCTCGATGATATCGAGCTGGAACAGGCCGCCGCCCACGACGAGCAACCTCGGCCTCGAACGCGTCACCGGACCGATTGTCCTTCTAAAGAAACGCGAGGGTCAAGGTTGTCGAACGCCGCGCATTTTTCGGGAACGCTTACTTACCAAAACGACGCTGGCGATCGTCGTACGAGCGCAGCGCGCGCATGAAGTCGATGTGGCGGAACGCCGGCCAGTTCGTATCGCAGAAGTAATACTCGGAGTACGCGCTCTGCCACATCAGGAAGCCGCTCATCCGAACCTCGCCGCTGGTGCGGATGATGAGGTCGGGCTCGGGCAGGCCGGACGTGTACAGGTAGCGCTCGATCGCGTGCGGGTTGAAGCCCTCGAGCGCGCCCGCGAGGTCTTTGCCGGTCGCGAGCTGATGCCCGAGGTAGTCGCGGAACGCGTCCGAGATCTCTTCGCGGCCGCCGTAAGCGAGCGCGATGTTGAGGATGAAGCGATCGTAGGCGCCGGTCGCGCGCTCCACTTGGCCGATCGCCTCTTGCAGGCTCAGCGGCAACAGATCGCGGCGGCCGATGAAGCGCACGCGCACGTGGTTGTCGTGCAGGTCAGGGCTCGTGACCATCTCGCGCGTCTTGACCTCGAACAGCTCGAGCAGCCCGCGGACCTCGTCCGAGTCGCGGTTGAAGTTGTCGAGCGAGAAGCCCCAGACAGTGACGACCGGGATGTTGTGCGCGAAGCACCAGTCGAGCATCTCGCGCAGCTTGTCGGCGCCGATTCGGTGGCCGACCGCGACGTCATGCGCGCCGAGCTGGCGCGCGAAGCGGCGGTTGCCGTCCATGATGATCCCGATGTGCCGCGGCAGCTTCCAGGTCAGCGCCTGGGTCGCAAGCCAGCGCTCGTACACGCGGTAGAAGGGCGCGAGCGCCGCTTGAGTCGCCGCGCGCCACAAGACGCCGAGCTTGCTGCCGTCGTCCTGCCAGAGCCGGATCGCCGTGCGAGTGCGGCTGCGTTCAGTCGTGGATTCGGTCATCGAAAGCCAAGATAAGGACAGCTCGCGAAGGCTCGGGGGAGGCTCTTCGGTTGTCCAGTTTTTTCAGTTTAAGAAAGCGCGCGATCGGCGCAGTTGGATAGCGCGGACGTGCCCTCGAGGCTAGCGCGTCCGGTGCCGAAACATCGTGCAAAGGCGGGGGACATGCAGAGCAAGTGTCGTGCACCCCGAGGCGCACGCGTCCAGTCTCCGTACACCAAGCCGTACACCGACCGGTCGCGTTGACGTCGCTCGGGTCGCGGGGGTATTTGGCAGCCGCGGTC
Source organism: Sandaracinaceae bacterium (assembly GCA_043752225.1). Classification (GTDB taxonomy): domain Bacteria; phylum Myxococcota_A; class Polyangia; order Polyangiales; family JAFGIB01; genus JAYUYY01. Next base: position 1,607 of record JAYUYY010000645.1, read on the forward strand.
GTAGCCGCGGTGTTCGAGCCGACCTCCGCCGGTTCTAGAGGAGCAGCACTCATGGAAGCCAATACGCGTCGCATCGCCCGCGCGCTCGTCTCGGTCTCGGACAAGCAAGGCATCGTGGAATTCTGCCGCGACCTCGTCAGCCGAGAGGTCAAGGTGTTCTCGACCGGCGGCACCGCCAAGGCGCTGCGCGAAGCCGGCGTCGCCGTCACCGATGTCTCGGAGCTGACCGGCTCGCCCGAGATCATGGACGGTCGCGTGAAGACCCTGCACCCGCGCGTGCACGGCGGAATCCTGATGCGCGAGCTGGCCGCTGATCGCGCCGATCTCGATCGCATCGGCGGCGTGCCGATCGATCTGGTGGTGGTCAACCTCTATCCCTTCGAGGCCACCGTCGCGCGCGGCGCGCCGCACGACGAGGTGATCGAGAACATCGACATCGGCGGGCCGTGCATGATCCGCGCGTCAGCGAAGAATCACGCTCGCGTCACGATCGCGGTCGATCCGAACGACTACCCGCGCGTGCTGGCTTCGATCGATCACCCCGATGAGCGCAAAGATGCTCCGCTGCGCGCGGAGCTCGCGACCAAGGCCTTTGCCCACACCGCCGCGTACGACACCGCGATCACCGCGTACCTCACGAAAGCGCGCGGCTAAACGATGAAGATCTTGGTCGTCGGCGCAGGCGCTCGCGAGCACGCGATCGTGTCGCGCCTCTTGCGCTCGCAAGGCGTGACCGCTGTGATCTGTGCGCCCGGCAATGGCGGCACGGCGGCGATCGCCGAGAACGTCGCGATCGCGGCCGAAGACGTGCCCGGGCTCGTGAAGCTCGCGCGCGATCGCCAAGTGGGCTTCGTGGTCGTTGGGCCCGAGGCGCCGCTGGTCGCGGGCTTGGTCGATGCGCTGGCCGAGGTCGGTATCGAGGCCTTCGGGCCGAAGAAGATCGCCGCGCAGCTCGAGGGCAGCAAGGCGTTCAGCAAAGCCTTCATGGAGCGCCACGCGATCCCGACCGCGGCCGCTGCTTCGTTTACGGATGCCGATGCCGCGATCGCGTACGCGCGTGCGCACGGCAAGCCGCTGGTCGTGAAAGCCGACGGGCTGGCGGCGGGCAAAGGCGTCGTCGTCGCGACCAGCGTCGAGGAGACGGTCGAGGCGATCGAGCTCGTGATGCGCAAACGCGAGTTCGGCGCTGCGGGCGATCGCGTGCTGCTCGAAGAGGTGCTGGTCGGCGAAGAGGTCAGCTACCACGTGATCCTCGACGGCACGCGCTACGTCGCGCTCGCCGCGGCGCAAGATCACAAGCGCCTGCTCGACGGTGACGCAGGTCCGAACACCGGCGGCATGGGCGCGTACTCGCCGCCACCGGTCGTGACCGCCGAGGTCGAGCGCAAGATCCTCGAGCGTGTGGTCGAGCCGACGGTCGCGGGCTTGCGCGCGGACGACATTCCGTATCGCGGCGTGCTCTTCATCGGCTTGATGATCTGCGCCGGCGAGCCCTACGTGCTCGAGTACAACGTGCGCTTCGGCGATCCCGAGACCGAGGTGCTGCTCGCGCGCTTCGACGGCGACTTGCTCGCGCTGCTGCGCGACGCCGCACAGGGCACGTTGCGTGCAGACAGCGTGAAGTGGGCTGCGCCGTGCGCGCTGTGCGTCGTGCTCGCGGCGGGCGGCTATCCCGGCACGTACGAGAAGGGCCGTGTCATCACCGGGCTGCACGCGGCGAGCGAGGTCGCGGGAGTGGAAGTGCTGCACGCGGGTACGCGCGCAGACGGTGATTCGATCGTGACCTCCGGCGGTCGCGTGCTCGCGGTCACCGCGCGCGGCGCAGACATCGATGCGGTCGCCGCGGCCGCGTACCAAGCCGTCGATCGCATCGCGTTCGACGGCGCCCAGCACCGCCGCGACATCGGCCACCACGCGCGCAAGTCTTGATAAGCGCGGCGCTCCGGCCCGCGGGAAGTTGGCTCACTCGAGCTTGCTCATTGCGGAAGCGGATCGGTGAGCACGACGATCGTCGCGGCGCCGCCGGCGCGCGCGAGGTCCATCGCTTCGACCGCGCGGCCGAACTCGGCTTTCTCGTCCGCATCGAAGAACACCGTGCGCTGGCCGCTGCCCGCGAGCGCGCGCTTGAGCTTGGCTGCGAACTGATCGGTCGAGACGATGTCGCGGTTGATCTTGATCTCGCCTTTGATCGTGACCGACACGACGATCGGCTTGTTGTTGTCGTCGACCGGCGCGGGCGGCTCGTCCTTCTCGATCTTGTTTGGCAAGTGGATCCAGAACTGCTTGGCGAGCATCGGCGTAATCACCATGAAGATGATCAGCAGCACGAGCACCACGTCGACCAGCGGCGTGACGTTCATGCTCGGCGTCGCACGCCCCGGCTTGCCGCCGCTTTTTCCGAGATCCATTCCCATCGCGAGCTCCTTACGGCTTTGCGGCGCCGCTGCCCTTTAGCTCGTTGACGCGCAGCGACACGCCCGGGAAGCCCACTTCCTGACAGGCTTTGAACATCTTGCGCACGTCTCCATAGTGCGCGCCGCGATCCGCGCGCAGCACGAGCCGTCGCGCGGGCTCGCGCTCATTGGCCGCGCGCAGCTTGGCCATGAAGTCGTCGGGCGCGAGCAGGTCTTGCTCGAGGAACATCGAGCCATCCGTCGTCAGCGAGAGCGTGAACGGATCGGACTTGCTCTTGGCTTCCGGGTCGACGTTGAAGATGCTGGGTAGATCGACCTGCGCGGACTTCTCCATCGCCGGGATCACGACCATGAAGATGATCAAGAGCACGAGCACCACGTCGACTAGCGGCGTGACGTTCATGACCGGCCCAGGCCGGTACTTCGATCGCGAGAGGGAGCGCATGATTTATGGCGCTCCTATCGCGCCGGCACGCGCGGGAAGGGCCGCGGTAGCGGTCGACCCGACGCAGAGCCAGGTCGGTCGGAAGGCCCCTGTGGTTGCGTGGGCGGCTGCTGGTGCGTGGGCGGCTGCTGGTGCGTCGGCTGTTGCGGCTGCGATTGCGCGTACACCGGCGCGGCCGGCACATCTTCGATCTCGAGCTGATCGATCAGCTCGCTGCCGGCGTTGAGCAAGCCCGCTTCGTAGTTGGCGATGCGCCCCGACAGCCAGTTGAACACGAGCACCGACGGGATCGCGACGACCAGACCGTAGCCGGTCACGATCAGCGACTCGCCGATCGCTCCGCCGATCGTGCCGATACCGCCCGAGCCGCTCTCCGCGATCAGCTTGAACGCGTGGATGATGCCGAGCACCGTGCCGAGCAGACCGACGAACGGTGCGGTCGAGCCGGTCGATGCGAGCACGTTCATGCCGCGGTTGAGATCGCGGCTGATTGCGTCACCTTTGCGCTCGAGCGTGCGCTTCACCAGCTCGGCCGAGCGTCGCGCGCCATCGCCCGCGCTCATCCGCTTCAAGTACGTGCGCAAGCCGACGTCGAGGTATTGCGAGAGGTGATTGGTCGGGACCTCCGCGATGCGCGCGATCACCTGGTGGTACTGCCGCGCTTCCATCGCAGGTTGGATGGCCAAAGCCATTTGGCGCGCGCGCTTGCCCGACTGCATCAGCAGCCGAAAGCGATCGACCACGACCGCCACGCAAGCGATGGCTTGGATCGTGAGAGCGATCACGACCAGCTTGACCGCCAGGCCCATGTGACCCCAGAGCTCCCAGAGATTGATTTCCATCGGTGCCTTCTCCTATTTCAATCGAGCGGTGTGAGCTTCGCGCGGGCCTCGCGCGCCGCGGCTTCATGCGTCTTCGAGTCGGAATACAACGCGCTTGCTCATGCGATGACGGACCGGTTTTCCGCCGCGCATCGCCGGGCGATAACGCCAGGTCGCGACCGCCTTGAGCACAGTCTCGTGAAACTCGACCGGGCCGTTCACGATCTTCGGATTGATGCAGGTGCCGTTCTCGAGCACCTCGAACGCGACGGTCACCACGCCTTCGATGCCTTTGCGTTCGGCCGCTTTCGGATACTTCAACGGGCGTTCGACACTCGCCATCGCCACCGGCAGAGTGAGCTTCTCGGGTTTCGGCGGCGGTGGTGGCGGTGGTGCCGCGCGTCCGGTGCCCGTGCCGCCTTCGACACCATCGAGGAAGCCATCGACGGGTCCTGCTTCGCCCGCTTCGGCGAGCTCGGCATTCGATTCTTTCGGCTTCTCGAGCGGAACCTCGTCGGGCGGTGCGAGCACTGCGCGTTTGACCTTCGGGCGCGGCGTCGAAGCGGCCTTCGGCGGCGGTGCTTCGACCGGTGGAGGCTCGGGCTCGGGCTCCGGCTCAGGCGGCGGCGCGAACTCCACCTGCGTCATCTGCTCCTCGACCACTTTGCGCACGGTCGCAGTCGCCGCCACGATCGCGGTGCCGCACGTCCCGTAGACGAGAATCGCGGCCGCGATCGAGCTCCGCAAACGCTTACGCGCCTGCGCCGACGTCTCACTCTGCGAAAAATCGTCGAACATCGTACTGCTATCCGATCAGTCGCACGCAGCTGCGCACGTGCCGACGACCGGCGCGCCCATCGCATCCATCGTCGTGCCCGTACACGCGCCGAGCCTGCTCGCGGCAGTGCACGGATTGGTTGCAGGGTCATCCGTCGCGCAATCGGTGAGCACGCGTCCCATGTATGTCGCGGCCGCATCGATTTGCGCGCCGCAACCCGCCGTGTAGCAAGCGGGGCCCGTGCATTGAACGCCGACCGCGCATGCAACCACTGCCGTGCACAGCATCGTGAACATCGGATCGGCATTCGCGAAGCACGCGTTGTACGTCTCGAGGCAACCGGTGCGCATCATCGGCGAGCACACGCACGCGTCGCATCCGACCGGCTCAGGCCGCGCGTAGCCTGTGACGCACGCGGGCTCGGGATCGTACGGCGAGGGCGCCGCAACGGTGAACATGATCGTCGCCGGTTCGCTCGTGAGCTTGCCGTCGTCGGTGACCCATACGCTGTACTGGTATGTGCCTTCGCCGAGCGTGACGATCGATTGAATGCCGGGCGCGGGATCAGCCGCAAACGCCGTCAGCGTTCCGGAGTCGACGAGGCCATTGCCGGCGTAGCGTTCGGTCGGAGAGGCGTCGGTCGCGAGCCAGAGCGCGCTCACGATCTCGCCGTCGTCATCGGTGCTCGCCGTTGCGTCGAGCGTGATCGACACCGGCGTGCCCATGTACGGGATCGGATCGGCAAGGTTGATCACCACACCGTTCACCAGCGCTTGCGCCTTGGCGATCGGCGCGTTGTTCTCGATCTCGAAGTTGGAGCAACCCGCGCCGAAGCTCGCGCCCAGCAGCAAAGAAATCACCGGTAGAAGTCGATGGGTCATGATTCAAAACTCCTGGATCAAGCGGCCGTAAAGGAGGCGTCCGCGCGGGTCGTGAGTGCTGGAGTCGTAGCCGTAGCCGGTGTTGACCGCGGGTGGATCGCTGTCGAGCAGGTTGATCACGCCGACCTTGAAGGTGGTCGCGAGATGATCGGTCTCCTTCAGTCTGTACGAGTACTGCAGGTCGAAGGTGACCTGCGCGTCGATGGCTCGGTAGTCCTCGCCTACTGCACTGAGGTCGCTGTCGAAGTCATCGACGTAGCTGCCGATTACGTTCGTGATCGCGGCGGCCGTGTGACCATCGAGCGTCCAACCGAGCGGGATCGACGCGCGCAGGCGTGGGAGCGAGCGCGAGAAGTTGTTGATGTTGCGCGAGCCTGCGACATCGCACGACGAGCTCTCGGCGGAGGTCGCCGTCGGTGCGAGGTTGGGCTCATCGCAACCAGAGAACTCCTCGTCCCACTGGCCCGTGGGCACGGCGCTCTGCGGGATCTCATACGCGAGCACGTAGGAGCCGCTCGCGCCGGCCGAGAACGTGCCGGCCTGCGCGCCGAAGTCGCTGCGGAAGCTCACGCCCAAGTCGATGCCGTGCGTCATCACTTCTTCGGCGTTGACGAACAGCACGTTGATGCGGGTCGGCGCGCCCGCGTCGCGCGTGATGTCGGGGTCGTTCTGGTTCAAATAGTCGCGTGCGACCTTCTGCTGCGCGTTCTCTTTGACGATGATGTCGGCGTAGTTGTAGTTCCAGTAGTCGGCTTCGAGCAGCAGGCCGGACGCTGGCGACCACTCGAGACCGCCGGTGATCGTCGTGGACTTCTGCGGCGTGAGGTTCGGGTTGCCAAAGGTTCGGACTGCGTTGTAGGTGCCCGTCGCGGCGCGCACCGGCTGGCCATCGGCGTCGGCGGTGTAATTGAAGATCTCCGTGAGCTCCGTGATCGCACCGTCGCCTTGCAACAAAGACGGCGCACGGAAGGCCGTGCTGAACGTGCCGCGCAAGCGCACGCGTGAGGCCTGCGGTGCTTCTGCGCCCATGAACGTGGTCGCGGGCGTCCAGCTCACACCGAGCATCGGGTTGAGGCTCGAGCCCACGTCGTCATAGTTCTCGAGCCGGCCGGCAGCTTGCAGCTCGAAGCCTTCGAAGAACGGCAAGAGCAGCTCACCGTAGCCGGCGAAGATGCGCCGATCGGCTTCCCAGTCCGGACCGCCGACCAGGAACACGAACGCTTCTTCGTTCGAGTCGTGATCGGGATCGCTCTTCGCAGTTTCACTGCGCAGCTGTCCGCCGACCGCGAGCGAAAGATCTCCGCCAGGCAGCTCGAACAGAGGGCCGGTGAGATCGACGTTTACAGTCGTGAGCGTGGTGTCCGACTTGGTTCGAAATTCGCCGGTGACGCGGTCGATCAGCTCCTGCGAGTTGGGCGCGCCCGTCGAGAACGGATTCCAGCAATCGGCGGGATCGCTGCCGGCGCCGCAGCTGTTGAGCCCGTCTTGCAGGTTCGCCGTCAGCACGTCCTGCGCGAACGTCTGATAACGATTGCCGCTCCAGGTGCCCGCAACCTCCCACTCCCAATCCGCTGCGCTGTCGGAGATGCCGCCGAAGTCGCCACCGATGCCGGCGACCGTATGCAGCGTGTCCGAATCGTACTCGGTGTTGTAGCCAGGCGAGTTGCCGCCCGCCACGCGGCCGTACCAACGCAGCGGATCGCCGGTTGGGTTGTACTGGTGGTCGGCCGGAACGTAGAGCGGCACCAGCAATGGATACGACGGCGACAGCGTGCGGCTCGCGCGCGAGCGGGCGTAGGTCGCCTCGATGAACGCCATCGTGTGGTCGCTGATGTCGTGCTCGAGCGACGTGTACACGTTCGCCCGCTCCTCGTTGATCATCAGCATGAAGTAGTCGTTGAAGTTGAACGTGCAGAGGTCGACCTTGCGCACTGGGTCCTGGGAAGGGGCCGAGAACGGAACCACACCGCAACCCGGGTCTTGAAAGCTCACGAGTGCCCGCGCCGGCGTCATATCCGGATTGAGGACTGGCTCTCCGGTTGCTCGATTGATGAGCGGCATGGTCATCGGTCTGCCATCTGGACCGATCCGCGAGAACGCGCTCGGCCAGCCCAGCGTGCTCACGTTGCGGCCGTTCTGGGTGAACGCGCGGTCCTCCGCCATGAGCGGCTCGCGCTTGAAGTAGCCCAGGCCGGCGGTCACGCGCGTGCGCTCGCCCTGCGCGCCGCCGAGCAAGGACACGTCCCATTCGTGCTGATCGAAGTTGTCCGTGGCCTGCGCGCCGACGTGCGCTTCGAAGCCGTCCATGCGCTTGCGCGTGAGGATGTTGACCACGCCCGCGACAGCGTCCGAGCCATAAATCGCGGAGGCGCCGCCCTTGAGCACTTCGATGCGCTCGATGATGCCGAGCGGCACGCCGTTGATGTCGACGAAGCTGCTGCCGTCCTCGGACACCGCCGAGGTGAGCGGTAAGCGCCGACCGTTCAGCAACACGAGCGTCGAGCTGACACCGAGACCGCGCAGGTTGAACTGCGAGGAGCCCGCGGAGCCGGTCGAGACGGAGGTGTTCACGTCCGAGCCGGAGTTGATGTTCATGTTCTTGACCACGTCGGTCATGTTCTGCGCGCCGCTCGCCGCGAGCTGCTTACGGTCGACGATCGCGACCGCTGCCGGCTGCGCGAAGTTCGAGCGCCGGATGCGTGAGCCCGTGACGATGACCTCATTGGTGTCGCTCGTCTCGGTCGGAGCGATGATCGGCTCCTCCGGCAGCGGCTCTTCAAGGCCGCCGTCGCCTTCGATCGGCGCCTCTTCTACAGGCTCATCCGCCACACCCCCATCTGAGGGCGCGCTCTCCTCGCTCGGCTCCTCCGCCGCGGGCTCGTCACCGATGTCTCCAAGAGGGTCATCTTGCGCGGCAGCGACGCCGGCCGACATCCAAAGTAACGCCGCGATCATAGGAGCGAGGTGATCGACTCGGGCCGCGTATCCGGTACGCGGTCCCAATTGCCCGTCATTCATCCGTGTCCTCCGCCTTGCCGACTAACCCCAAATGGCGATTAGCCTAAATTGACCAACACCACGTGAACGCACCCGCAGCGCGCCGCTGTGCCGCTAAAGCACGCAAGCACACGCCGCTTGGGTTCTTGCGAACCCGCCAAACAAACCCGTCGGGACAAGGAGCCGCTGCTCAGCGAGTCGGCTTTGCGGTTTTCGAGCCCAAAACGAGTGGCGTAACCCCACACCCATGAACGCCACCGGCATCAGTCCCGAACAAACGATGTCCCGTCCCGAGGTCATCGTCTCCGCGCTTCGACCCCCTCACTCATCGAGCGAGGTGGTCTTCATCCGCACATCAAGTTACAAAACCGACGGGGGAGAATCCTTTCCGAATCGCTAACTGACCGCTAATCAACCGAGCTCTGCATGAGCCACTCCGCGCCGTTGCAAAACGTTCCAATACTTTTTTCCGCACGTCACTGCGCGTTAGCCCGCGCGAAGCGTGATCGGCGATGAGTCCCGCGGTGGTGTCGTTCGACGAGTTCGAAGTCGATGCGTTGCGCAGCGAGCTAAGGCGCGATGGTCAGCCGCTCAAGGTCGATGCGTTGGTGATCCAGCTGCTCGTGTATCTCGCGCAGCGCGACGGAGAGCTGGTCACGCATGAAGAGCTGATCGCCCATGTTTGGGAGGGACGCGCCGTTTCCGACAACGTCGTCAGCGTGTGCATGGCGAAGCTGCGTAAGGCGCTCGGCCATCGTCGCGGCGAGCGCGAGTTCGTGCTCAACGTGTATGGGCGCGGCTATCGCTTCATGCGACCGGTGCGCGAGGTCATGCGCAGGAGCGATCCGCCGC
>JAYUYY010000646.1:0-4372 GCA_043752225.1 Sandaracinaceae bacterium
GCGACGTCTTGAGCGCTAAAGGTCTCGAGCTGATACGCACCGCGCGCGACTTCCGCGAGCATGGCCAACTCTGCGCGCACGTTCACGCGGGTCGCCAGCAAGTAATCGAGCTCAGCGAGTACGAACGGCGACAGCAGCAAAGGACCTTTGGCCTCGCGCAGGGCGGTAGCGCATGCCGCATGATCGCGCTGGCTGCCGTCCATTGCTGCAAGCGCCCCGCTGGTGTCGACCAAGATCACCGCTCACCAAATCCTGCGAGCAGCTCGTCCACTCGCTCTGCGAGATCCGGTCTTCCACTCTCGAACAGCGGGAGCGTCGGTTTCACCAACTCCTGTTGGGTGAGCGTCCGAATCGCCTCACGTACGACATCAGCCTCGCTGCACGCGCGCGCCTTGGCGACGCGACCTAGCGCGCGCTTCAGGTCGTCGGGCAGATAAAGGGTCGTCTTTCGCATGCCATACATAATGCCATACGTACAAAATGCTGACAAACAAGCTAAAACAGCGCGGCGACGATCGAGTCGAGGTGCAGCCAGCGCGCGTGCGGCACGCGCAGCGCTGAGCCCTCGATAACGACGTTGCCGCTGTCGAGCGCGCGTTGCAGGGGCTTCTCGCGGCCGAGCTTGGGGTCGCGTCCGCTCTTGCGCGCGGCGTGCTCGAGGTCCATGCCTTCAGCCGTGCGCAGGCCGAGCATCAGCTGCTCGCGCACGAGCTCTTCGCCGCCCAAGTCTTCCTCGAAGACCTCGACTTGCGGCGTCGCGCTGCGCTCGATGTAGCGATCGGGCTTGGGCTCGTTGCGGTAGCGGCGACCGCGGCCGGGACCTTGGTGCAAGCAACCGACTGCGCCTGCGCCCAGGCCGAGGTACGCGCCGCCGCGCCAGTAGTGTTGGTTGTGCTGGCTCGCTTCACCGGGGCGCGCGTAGTTGCTGACTTCGTAGTGGCCGAAGCCGCGCGCGGCGAGCGTCGACTCGAGCGCGAGGTACGTCGCCGCGACATCGTCCTCTAGCGCGATCGGCAGGCGACCTTTGCGATGCAGCTCGCCGAACTGGGTCGCAGGCTCGATCGTCAGCGAGTACACGGACACGTGCGAGAGGCCGAGCGCGATCAAACGCTCGACGTGCGCGACGGCTTCTTCGAGCGGCTGACCCGGCAATCCGAAGATCAGATCGCCGCTCGCGCGCGGCATCTCGGACAGCGCGGCCTCGAGCGCACGCAGCGCACCGTCGGCGTCGTGCAAGCGGCCGAGGAACCGCAGCTGTGCGGCATCGAGCGACTGCACGCCGATCGACAAGCGATTCACCCCGACGGCGTGCAGCGCATGCGCGCGCTCGCGATCGAGCGATGAGGGATTGCACTCGACCGTGATCTCGATGCCGTCGGCTTCGTGCGTGAAGCTCTTGCGGATCGCTTGCAGCACGCGGCCGAGCTCGCTCGGATCCCAGAGCGAAGGCGTGCCGCCGCCGAAGAACACCGAGCCGAGCGTCTCGCCCTCAACGCTGTGCGCACGCGCGTCCAGCTCGGCGAGCACGGCGTCGGCGTACGCGCGATGCGGCACGGTGGGCCGGGTGATCGTGGCGGAGGCGAAGTCGCAGTACGGGCACTTCTGCAAGCACCACGGGAAATGCACGTAGACGGAGGTGGCCATCGGAACAGCGTCGAGAGCGGGGCGCGGAGCGTAGCCCGCGAGCCGGCATACCGCATGGCTGGCGAGTCCGGATTGGCTCTGCTGATCACTTGCGCAGGCGGGCCCAAAGGAGGCGAGGTACACGCCTTAACAATGGCCTTGACCGGGCCGGGCATCGCCTTATCTTGCGCGCCACTCGCGCGCCCTATCAGGCGCCCGATTTCAGCGATTCAACGATGGCGAAGCGCGATTATTACGAGGTTTTGGTAGTCGAGCGCACGGCCACCGAGCAGGACATCAAGCGCGCCTACCGCAAGCTCGCGCTCGAGCTGCATCCGGACCGCAATCCGGGAGATGCGTCCGCCGAGGAGCGCTTCAAAGAGGCGTCCGAGGCCTACCAAGTCTTGAGCGATGCGCAGAAGCGCGCGACCTACGACCGATACGGCCATCAAGGCTTGTCGGGGCAGGGCGGTGCCGGCTTCAACGACATGCAGGACATCTTCAGCCAGTTCGGCGACATCTTCGGCGATCTGTTCGGCGGTCGGCGCCAGCGTCGCGATGGGCCGCAAGGTGGCGCGGATCTGCGTACGGTCGTGAAGCTCACACTGCGCGACGCGGCGTTCGGCGTGAAGGAAGACGTTCCGCTGCATCACCCGGGCCCGTGCGAGCCGTGCAGCGCAACCGGCGCCGAGGGCGGCAAACGCAAGCAGTGCGCGCGCTGCAACGGCACCGGCCAAGTGCAGCACGCGCGCGGCCCGTTCTTGCTGCAGAGCACCTGCCAGACGTGTCACGGCGTCGGCAGCATCGCGGAGAAGGCGTGCTCGAGCTGTCACGGCACCGGGCAAATCGAGATCAAGCGCACGGTGAAGGTCACGTTCCCGGCGGGCATCGACGACGGTCAAACGCTGCGCGTGCCCGGACAAGGCTTGCAAGGCACGCGCGGTGGACCGCCCGGTCATCTCTACGTCGAGGTTCGCGTCGAAGGTCATCCGCGCTTCGAGCGCGATGGCTTCGACCTCGTGGCGTTGCAATCGATCAGCTATCCGGAGGCCGCGCTCGGCACCGAGCGCAAGATCGAAGGCCTCGATGGTCAAGTCGTTACGGTCGCGATCCCGGCGGGCGTGCAGCCCGGTGATGCAGTCATCGCGCGCGGCCAAGGCGTGACGCGGCTCGGCGCAAGCGGTCGTGGCGACCTCGTGGTCCAAGTGCAGGTCAGCGTGCCGAAGAAGCTCTCCAAGAAGGCCAAGAAGCTCCTCGAAGAGCTTCAAACCGAGCTGCCTGACGAAGGTTAGAGGTTTGCGGGCAGCGTGATCGGCAGGCCGGGCGTTTGTCCGTTGTCGAGCCAGCGATAGACGCCGTACGACTGCAGCACGCGGCGCGTGTAGCGGCGGGTCTCGCGGTAGGGGATCGCTTCGACCCACTCGTCGAGCTCGCGCGTCTTCTGCTCTTTGAGCCAGCGGTCGGTCGCGCCTTGGCCGGCGTTGTACGCGGACGGCACGAGCGCGGCGAAGTCTCCGTAGCGCCGAAACAGCTCGCTCAGAAAGCGCGCGCCGAGCCGCAGGTTGATCTCGGGTCGCTTGAGCGCAGCGGCATCGCTCGGTAGCCCGAGCGGGCGCGCATACGTGCGCGCGGTCGGCACGATCAGCTGCACCAAGCCGTAGGCACGCGCGGGGCTGGTCGCTGCCGGATCGAAGGAGCTCTCTTCGCGCGCGATCGCGCGCAAGAACGTCGCGGGCGCGCCGGCTTCTTTCGCGGCGTCCTCGAGCAGCGGCTGAAACGCGTTGGGATACGCGAACCGCATCAATGCGCGCGAACGCGTGAGGCTCTGCGTCTTCGGCAAGTCACGCACCAGCGAGCGCGCCGCGCGGCTCGCGTCTGCCACGGCGCCGGCTTCGTAGAGCAGCGCCGCGCCGAGCCAACCGAGCTGCGGATCGCGACCTGCGCCGAGCGCGCCGAGCTGCTTGAGCTCGTCGAGCGCGAGCGTTGTCTCGCCGACGCGCAGCAGCTCGACCGCGGCGATGAATGCGCTGTCGTCCATCTCCGCGCGGTAGTCGAAGCGCAGCGGCGTTTCGGGCGCAGTGGTGAGCTCGTCGCGCAACGTCTTGGCTACGGCTTTGTCGAGCGCATCGATCCGGCCGAGCGCGAGCTGCGCGTAGAAGCCGAGTCGGCAGCCGTGCACGACATCCGCGAAGACCTCGAGCGCGCGCGCCTTCTCGCCGAGATCCTGCAGCGTACGCGCGCGCCAATACGTCGAGCGCCCTTCTTGGCCTTCGGTCTGCAAGTCCACGCCGAGCAGCTCGAGCGCGTCCAAGTGGATCAGCGCGGCCGCGAAGTCGAGGCGCTGTCGCGCGAGCATGGCGAGCGTGAAGCTCGCGTCGCCGCGCATGTCAGAGCTCGGATAGTGCGCGACGATCTGCTCGAGCGTCGCGACCTGCTCGCCGACGCGGCCCTGATCGGCGTACGCGGTCGCTTGCATGCTGAGCGCGTCGTCGGCGAGCGAGGAGCTCGGCGCTTCGGTCACGAGCACCTGCAGCGCGTCGATCGCGCCTTGCGGATCGGCGGATCGCAGCTTGGCTTGCCCCGCGTAGTAGCGCGCCCAGGTCTTGAGCTCGCTGTCTTCGCAGCGCGCGGCGAGCGCCAGCATGTGCTCGGCGCTCTTCGGGCGCTGCTTTTGATAGACGAACGCGCGGCCCAGCTCTAGCCCGACCTGGCACGAGAGCGCGCTGTCGGCACGCGTCTTGACCGCGAG
>JAYUYY010000647.1:0-10791 GCA_043752225.1 Sandaracinaceae bacterium
GTCGAACACTAGAAACGGCGCGACGCGGGCGAGCCGCGAGCGAATGTCGCGATACAAGAGCACGCGGCTGTCCGAGTCGATGTCGTTCGACAACAAAATCTTGAGATCGCCGAGCTTGAGCGCGAGCGCCAGGCGTACGAGCGCGCTGTCGAAGCGAACTCCGTCGCGGCCTTCGTACTCTGTGTAGACCAAATCTTTCTGCGCCGGATAGTCGATCTCACGCGTCTGCGTGCGCACGAAAACATAGTCGTTCGAGCGTTCGCCAAAGTAGATCGCGGGCTGCGAGATGTTGATGTCGTTCGGGATGGTCGAGACCGGCGGAATGTCCTGCACCAGCAGTACGGGCAACCCTTCGGCCGTGGCCTCGTTGACCGTACCGAGCGTCAGGCCGTAGCCATGCGTGTACGCGAAGCGCTCGTTGAGCCAAGTGCGGTTGGGAAGTGTGCTGCTGTTGAGCTCGCGCACCGAAAGCAAGGTCTGGCGCAGCTTGCCTCCGATCATGTAGCGATCGTTATCGACCGAAGCGAAGTCGTAATAGGTACGGATCTCTTGGATCTGCGCGAACGTGTCGAGCAGCGGGTGGTGGTCCCATAATCGAATGTTGTCGATCGTGTCCGCGTTGTTCGCGATGTCCGCGTCGCTGAGCGTCGTTTGCCCGACCAACTCGCGCTCTTGCACGCGGTCGAGCCCGAATGCGGCGCGCGTTGCATCGATATTGTGTTTGAGAAACTCTGATTCGCGCTCGAGCTCGTTCGGCTGGACGATGAACCGGTGCATCAAGCTCGGGTAGATGAAGAGCACGAGCGCGGAGAGCAGATAGAGCCCACCACCCGTGAGTGCGAGTTTAAAACCCGAGCGCTGACCGTTCACCAGCACGAGCACTGCGGCCACCACCGATGAAGCCACCATGACGCGCAGCAGCGGCAACGTCCCGTGGACGTCCGCGTAGCTCGCGCCGGCCATCGGGCCCACCGTCGAATAGAGCAGGTCGAAGGTCGCGAGGTACGCGCGCAGCCCGAGGGTGAGCATGCCGAGCGCCATCAGCACGCTCAAATGCCTGCGCGCCGGCATCGAGATGCGCGTCTCGCCTTCGCTCACGTGCAGCGCACCGCGTGCGGCGTACAGCGCGCCAACCGCGAGGATGCTCGCGCCGAGCACGAACAACCCGAATCCGCTGAGCAGTTTCCAAAGCGGGAGCACGAACACGTAGAAGCCGATGTCGCGACCGAAGATCGCGTCGTTCTTTCCGAAGTGCGTGGCGTTTTGCGCGAGCAGCCAGACGTCCCAACGCGGGTAGTGCGCGAGGCCCGACAACAGCGCGACGATTCCGCTCACCGGCAACGTGAGCCGCTCCGCAAGCGCGCCGAGGTTTACGCGCGGTAGTCCATCCGGGTCATAGAGATAGAGCGGGGCGGTGCCGCGCGCGCGTTGGATCGCGAAACGCAGGTTCACGTAGATCCACGCGCCTGCGATCGCGGCGGCTCCACAGCCGAGATAGACCTGCGCGAGGAGCTGCGTGCTCAGCACTTCACTGAAACCGACCGACCTGAACCAACGCAGATCGATGTACAGGCCTGCCGCGGCGGGTACCGCGACTAGGGCTAGCAGCGCCGTGATGAGCAGGCTGCCGAGTGGGCTTCCGGGCGGGGTGGGACGTTCTGCTGGCATGGATAGCGGGCGCTAGCACGGCCCCAATCAGCAGCGCAAACGCTCGCGATGCCGGCGCGACGCAGGAAGGCGCTGCGCGTTCTCCAGCCCACCGCGAGCTCGCTCGGGTTTGGGTTGCTCACCCCACCATGGCCATGTAGATTCAGGTGGCCTTCGGGTGTACCCGCCGAGCGGGACGCCACGAAGAGTGATTGAGGAAGGTTCAGATGCGCCGCAGGATGTTTCTGTCCAAGATCCACCGGGCCGTGGTCACGCACGCGGACCTCGACTACGAGGGAAGCTGCACGATCGATGTCGATCTCATGGATTCGGCCGACATCTTTCCGAACCAGGAGCTCCACATCTGGAACGTCACGCGCGGTACGCGCCTGGTGACGTACGCGCTACCCGGGCCGCGCGGCTCCGGCGTCATCTGCATCAACGGCGCAGCGGCGCACGGCAATAAGCCTGGCGACCTCGTCATCCTCGCGACCTTCGGCGAGATGGACAGCGAAGAAGCGCGCAGCCACGAGCCCAAAGTGATCCTCGTGGACAGCAAGAACCGCATCAAGTCGATCCGCGCCGAAGTCCCCGGCCCCGACATGCCCCCGCGCGTCGAAGAAGTTCACTGACGACAAGCGACTGAGCGCCCGCGTCGCATCACGCAACGCAACGCGGCCGCTCCAACCATGCCCTGTCTTGCATGATGCGGACACCATGCGAGCCAACTGTTCGGGCTAAGGCCAGAGCACCGAGCTCGGCGACCACGCTCCCGCACGGGCTTCAAAACCCTCGAACGGATCGGTCTACCGAGCCCGGCCCTCGGTTAGCTCTTTCTAGCGCACGCCGCAGATACAAGAACGGCGTACGTCCTCCCGATATATTGAGTGCCGAGGGCGGGACTCGAACCCGCATGCCGTTTCCAGCGAGCGATTTTAAGTCGCCTGCGTATGCCATTCCGCCACCCCGGCTTTGCGGCGTGTTTATCACACGCTCGGCGCCTAGGCGCAGGCTTTGTCGCCTGACGAGCACAGGTCGATCGATCGGTCGTCGTCAGTTTTTTGACGCCGGGATCTGCGTAAGGCATTGCCGAGGTGGGCATTGCAATCGCGGAGGCGGCTCATGGGCTACGAAGAGCTTTCGGTTCAGGTCAAAGCGCACGTTCGCGAAGCACTGGTCGCGCGCTTTCGCGCCGACATGCACGTGAACAAGGTTCGGCCGCAGGCGTACGCCGACGGCTACATGCGCGCGCTCGGCGACGCGGGCTTGTTCAGCCAGGAAGAGCTGCTCGAGCTGATCGGCGATGTGCGTGCGGAGCTCGAGACCGAAGCTGCGACCACGGTCGAGCGACCGCGCATCGCAGCGGTCGGCTGATCAGCTGAAGTACTTGCGCAGCAGCGGCGCGAGCGTTTGACGGGTCTCGCTCGTGATGTGCTCGGGTGCGGTCAAGACCGCGTATTGTAGCGCGCTGGTCGCCGGGCTCTTCGCGGGGTCCGGCAGCTCTGACGCCAACGCACGCACGATCGCGCGCGCCTTCTGCACGTTCTTGTGCATCACCGCGATCACGGCTTCGACGGATACGTGCTCTTCGCTCGTGTGCCAGCAGTCGTAGTCGGTGACCATCGCGATCGACGCGTACGGCAGCTCGGCTTCGCGCGCGAGCTTGGCCTCGGGCAGGTTGGTCATGCCGATCACGTGCGCACCAAAGCTGCGATACATCTCCGACTCGGCGCGCGTCGAAAACTGCGGCCCTTCCATGCACACGTAGGTGCCGCCGACGTGGTGCATAGCGCCGGTTTCCTTCGCGGCTGCGGCCGTCGCTTGGCTCAACGCTGCGTCGACCGGATCGCCGAAGCCGACGTGGGCGACCAGGCCGAAGTCCTCGAAGAACGTGCTCGCGCGGTCGCGCGTGCGATCGATGAACTGGTCGACCACCACGAGCTCACCCGGGTGCAGGTGCTCGCGCAGTGAGCCGACTGCCGAGACGCTCAGCAACTGATCCGCGCCGAGCTGTTTGAGCGCGAAGATGTTCGCTCGGTAATTGATGCGGTGCGGGTTGATGCGATGACCGCGGCCGTGGCGGGGCAAGAAGAGTAGCGTCGTATCGCCGAGCTTGCCGCGGATGATCGCGTCAGACGGCGCGCCGAACGGCGTGCTGACTTGGACTTCCTCGACGTTCGAGAGCCCCTCGAGCTCGTAGAGCCCACTGCCACCGATCACACCTAACGTCTGGTCCATGCTCGGCTCCTCTTGCGTAGACGACCTTCGCGCTCGAACGGTGGGCGCGTGCGGCGGGTGTTAACATGCGACTCCGCAACACGCGAGCCTGCCCGACCGCGCCAACGATCGATCGGTTCACTCCCCTGCATCCTGATCGGCTGGCGGTGGCGGCAGGCTGCCGGCGGGCACGACCACGCGCAGGGTCCGCTCCTCGACGATCAAGTCGTCGCCGAAGATGCGCAGCACGACGCGAAAGCTCTGAGCGACGGCGCGCGGCGCGATGCGCGTGTTCTGCAGCGCGATCTCGAACACCAGCGGAGCCCCCGCGCGGGCGCCGACGAAGCTGTCGAGCTCGCCGTCGGGCGCACCCTCGGGCAAGAGGTCCGCGATCTCCGGCGCATCGCGCACCCGGCGCGGCGTGATGCCGGTGACGAAGCGCAGCGGATCGTCGGTCGCAAACGCGCCTACGCGCTCGAAGCGAATGCCGTCGACCAAGCTCGCGATCGCATCCACGATCGTCGCGGAGAGGCCTTCGCCTTCGGACGACACGTCGAACACGAGCGGGCAGTGCCCCTCGATCGCGTCGAGCTGCTCGCCGTCGATGCCGTGCGGGCACTTCCCGTCGCCGTCAGGCGCGGTTTCGGCGCGCGTGTCGAGCGCCAGCTGCGAGAGCTCGTCGCGGGCGTCTTGTGCGTTCTCGTTCGAACAATCGTCGTCGCGGTGGTCGCACCAGCCGCTGACCACGCTCACCACGCGCGCCTGGATTTGCTGCAGCGCGCGGCTCGCTTCGTCGAGGCTGTGTGTGCTCGGGAACTTCGCGCCGTAGCTCTCGGGCGATTGCGTCGGAGCGTCGGTCACATGAAGCACGACGCGCAGCGCGCCCTCGCGAAAGCCGACGCCGCCGAGCACGCCGCCGCCGATCTCTGCGATCGGCTCGTACGGCTCCACCAAGATCTCGTCGTCGAGCTCGTAGCCGCGACCGGTCGCGATTTGCCAGAGCGCTTCGGCAGCGGATTCGGGGATGTCACCGCCGAGGCCGAGCGGCTCGAGGTCACCGACGGCCTGGGTGATGCGATCCTCGTCGGAGCTGATCGGCAAGAGCAGCTCGAACGGCCGATCGGCGCGGATGAAGGGCGGGTTGCCTTCGCTTCCGAAGGGGGCGGCCGGAAAATCCTCGAAGCGCGCGACGCCGACGCTGACGTCCGGCACGCGCTCGCGCAGGCCCGGCAAGATCGTGCGAGTCAGATCGCGCTGCAGCGCATCGATCTCGCCGTTGAAGCTCGCGGTCGTGTCGATCGAAAGCTGCACGTCGAGCACGCCCAGCGCCGCTTGCGCCTCGAAGCGATAAACGACCGGTTCGCCGCCGAAAGGTAGCTCCAGCTCGTCATCGGTCGGCGGCAGCCGCGGGCCGTTGATCGGTCGCGGGTTTGGGCGGGCTGCATCCGTCGCGCTGCCACCGTCCTGCGGAAGCGTGCCCGCATCCCCGGTCGAGACCTGCTCGGGGCTCACGCTCGAGCCGCAGCCAAGGACGAGCATCAGCGCGAGCCAAAGCGGGCTGAGCCTCGGGAGATTGGGATGTAGGCATGCACGAGCCATTTGACAGCCTAGGACCGCTGCGTAGCATTCGGTGGGTCGACGCGCTCCGGGTCGATTTTGGCGTAGTCGCGCAGGGTTGCGCGCTGCTACCAACGCAAATTCGAACGCGCACGTGACCGCGATACGGCCGAACGCGGGCCGGTCGAACGCAAGCCGGTCGAACTTAAACTGGCGAGCCCTACGAAGCCCGATGCTCAAGCTCGTCATTTCCGACAACGAAGGTACGACGACTGTCGTTCCATTCGTACGCGACGAGATCTCGGTCGGCCGTAAGGACGGCAACACGATCCGGCTGATCGAGCGCAACATCTCGCGACAGCATTGCACCCTCGAGCGCCTGAACGGTGCCTATCGCGTGCGCGATCACGGCTCGTACAACGGCGTCATCATCAACGGCGCACGGATCGAAGGCGAAGCTTCGCTGCACGTCGGCGACAAGCTCCAGATCGGTGACTACACCGTGCTCGTCGAGAGCGACGCGCCGATTCCATCGCCGCCGCCTCCTGCTCCGCCGCGTCCGAGCGCCGATTCAGCTGCTTCCATCGAAGCGCTCGAAAGCGAGCCGACCCGCGTTGCGCCGCTGCCGAGACCGCCGACCACGGCTGCGCGACTGGTCGTGCTGACTGCGCCGCTCGCCGGCGCCGAGTTCGCGCTCCCCGAGCGCGGTGAGCTGCGGATCGGTCGCGCCGAAGAGCTCGAGGTGACGATCGATCACCGCTCGGTGTCGCGCGAGCACGCCAAGTTGATCTGCGATGGCGCCAAGATCCGCGTGGTCGATCGCGGCAGCTCGAACGGCGTCGTGGTCAATCGCGAACGGGTTACGGACGCAGCGCTGAGCGCGGGCGACGTGATCGAGCTGGGCGAGGTCCTCGTGCGCTTCGTCGCGCCGGGTGAGAGCTTCGTCTTCGATCCGTCGGAGGCTCGCCGCCTGGTGCGCGCGCGCCGCAGCGGGTCGCGCGGCGCGATCTTGGTCGCGGGCGGCATCGTGGGCGTCGCGATCCTCTTGGCGATGATGATCGTAAGCGGCTCGAACGAAGAGCACGGCGAGCCGATCGCCTCGGCGGTGCCGATCTTGGCCGAGCCCGCGGCGGCCGAGGCCTCGGAGGATCAGCGCTTTGGCGAGCTGCTCGGCGCCTGTCGCGCCGCGTTGAGCGGTGGCCGCTTCGCCGAGGCGATGGCGCACGCGCAACAGGGCCTCAAGCTGCGGCCGGCCTCAACGGAGGCCTCGTCGTGTCACACGCAGGCGCGTGCGCAGCACGATCAAGAGCAAGCGTTCGTGCGCGCCAAGGCCGAGTACGAAGCCGGCAATGTCGCGACCGCGCAGACCGAGCTCGAGCTGCTGATCCCGGGTACGCCGCTGGCCTCCCGGTCGGACGTGGTTGCGCTCGTCCAGAGCGTCGGTGACGCGCGCGTCGCCGAAGCCGAGATGCTCGCCGCGCGCGACCCGGCCAAGGCGCAGGAGATCGCCCGGAGCGCGCTGCGCGTGCCGATGTTGGCGCCAGCGCATCGGGCTCGCGCCGAAGCGCTCGTCGCGCGGATCGATGCTGGCACAGGCGCGGCTGGCTCGGGGCAGGGCGCGCGCGAGGTCGCGCACGCTCGACCGGCGGCGCGACCGCGTGCGGCAGCGAGCAGCTCATCTCCGAGCGCGGCTTCTCGCGCCAAGGCACCCTACGACGACCGGCCGCCGATCGAGGTCGCGAGCGCGTGCCTCGCGCGCGGCGACAACGCTTGCGTCGTGCGCGCGCTCCAAGGCAAAGCTCAGAGCGCACAGGAGCTCGGTCTCCTGATCGAAACCTATCGCGCGATGGGCAATACGGCGCAGGCGCAGAAGAACATGGCGCTGTACGTGCAGCGTTTTCCGACCGCACGCCGCGCGGAGACGTACCGGATCATGCTGGAGCGCAGTCACCCCTGATGAGTAGGGCTTGCCTCGATCCAGCCGCCGTGCGCCGAGCTCTGTCGGCCAGTCGGACGGATGCGCACCCTTTGACACTCCAAACATGGGCGTGTTAACCCGGCCGCGCTTCGTTAGAATGCAGCGCGGGTCGGACACGCAGGCGCATACGATCGCGCGCACGAACAAATCGCGAGGGGTTCAGAACATGTCTCGTCAGCGGCTTGCTCGGTGGGCTTCGCTTCTTCTTGTTGTGTTGTTTGCAGTTGTTGCTCCTGGGATCGCTCCATTTAGAGCTGCGGCGCAGACCGCGCATCTGGTCGATACGGACCAGGGCTTCGACACGCACTTCTTTCGGCCTGCGGTCGACTCGAAGGGTTACGTCAGCACCAACGGCACCAACATCCTCGGTGCCGGCGACTACAGCTTCGGCCTCGTGCTCGACATGGGCCTGTCGATCATGCCGTACAACGCGTTCGGCTATGACCAGGACACGAGCGTAAGCGCGTTCGACACCAGCGATCACCTCGTCGATACGGCGATCACCGGCACGCTGCACTTCAACTACGGCATCGCGAACATCGCGGCGGTCGGCATCGCGGTGCCGATCATGGTGCTCGACGGCGACAACGTGATCGTGCCCGGCGTCTACAACGACGCGGCCAACCCGCAGGGCTTGGACAGCCAAGGCTTCGGCAACATCTCGCTGCACGGCAAGGTTCGCTTGCTGCGCTACGAAGAGAACGCGGTCGGCGTCGCAGGTATCCTGCAAATCGAGCTGCCGACCGGCGATTCGTCGGAGCTGCGCGGCACGCCCGGGCTCGCGGTGTGGCCTGCGTTGGCGGTCGACTGGGTGCCGCTCAACGAGTTTCGCGTCGGCCTCAACGTCGGCTATCGGTTGGTAACGGGCGATGGCGCGACGCTGCCGTACGGCGGCCGCGTTCGGCCGGTCGCCGATTCGACCGACGCCGCGACCGACTTGGTTTTCGCCGACGACATCTGTGAAACCGTCGCGCCGAGCACGATGGTGTCGAACGCGACCTGTCCCGGCGACGTCACCGGTGCCACGCCGACCGAATACAACGACGTCATCACCGGCGGCCTCGCGATGGCGATCCGCTTCGCGAAGTCGGCTGAGTTCGTGGCCGACGCGTACGCAGGCCAGATCGCGGGCGGGATCGGCGACGAAGGCACGCTCGGCGTCGAAGCCGTCGGCGGCATCAAGATGTACGTCGAGGACAACAGCTATCTCGTCCTCGCGGGCGGCATCAGCTTGCTCGAGAGCATCAGCACCGCCGATGTCCGCATGGTGCTCGGCTTCATCTTCGAGCCTTCGATCGGCGACCGCGACGGCGACGGATACAAAGACGACGTCGACGAGTGCCCGGATGACCCCGAAGACTTCGACAACTTCGAAGACGCCGAGGGCTGCCCCGACCCGGATAACGATCGCGACGGCATCCTTGATGTCGACGACGAGTGCCCGCTGGTGCCGGAAGACCACGACGGCGACGCGGACGACGACGGCTGCCCCGAGGGCAACATCGGCGACCGAGATGGCGACGGCATCCTCGACAACGTCGATGAGTGCCCGGACGACCCCGAGGACCGCGACGGCTTCCAAGACGAAGAGGGCTGCCCGGATCCCGACAACGACAACGACGGCATCCTCGACGTCGACGACCTGTGTCCGAACGATCCCGAAGACAAGGACGGCTTCGAGGACACCGATGGCTGCCCCGAGCCGGACAACGACAAGGATCGCATCCTCGACGTGGACGATTCGTGCCCGAACGACCCGGAGACGTACAACGGCTTCGAGGACGAGGACGGCTGCCCGGACCGCGGCAACGTCATCATCGAGGAGAACGAGATCATCATCCTCGAGAAGATTTACTTCGCGACCGACAGCGCCGAGATCCTGGCGCGCTCGTTTCCAATCGTGGACGCGGTCGCCGCTACGCTGATCGGCAACCCGCAGATCACCTTCATCGAAGTACAGGGCCACGCCGATGAGCGCGGCAACGACGACTACAATATTCGCCTCACAGCCGACCGCGCGGCCTCGGTTGTGCAGTCGCTCGGCCAACGCGGTGTCGATTTATCGCGCCTGCGCAGCGCCGGCTATGGCGAGCGTTGTCCGGTCGATCCGAGCCACAATGCGACCGCTTGGGACAAGAACCGGCGCGTCGAGTTCAAGATCCTTCGTACCGACACTGGACCAACAGGGGTCGAGGTCGCTTGCCCTGCCGGGCAGGACTTGGTACCCAGCGATTGACGCGTTTCCGAAACGCGCCGCTTCTCTCGCAATCACGCGCACCCCGGGCTCCCGGGTAACCTGTTCCTCGCAGTACGAACCGACTCGGTCTCATGTCTCGGGAGAAGCTCACCGATTTCCTCCAAGCGGCGATTACGTCGCTACCCCAGCACCTTCAGGCAGCCCTGAGGCTGATGGACGATCCTGACGTCCCCGACGAGGGGAGGGTGTTGGCGGCGGGAAGCGTGATGCACTTCTTGAGCGGGTCGAACAGCATTCCCGGCGTGCGCGGCGGACCGCTCTCGTACATGGACGACGTGCTGATCCTGCGCCTCGCCTACGAGCGCATCGAGAAGCTCGCGCCTGACGCGATGAAGCGTCACCGCGAGAGCACGCCCGAGGTGTTCAGCTCGCTGGCCGAAGACCTCGCGCTCGTGCGCGAAGAGCTCGGCAAGAGCTTTGCCGTCTTGGAGCGCGCGGTCGATCGCTTGGGCCATCTCAAGCACCGCGGGCTTGCGCCCACGCAGTGCGCATCCAACGAAGAATCCGCCACCGTGCTCTACGACGAGCTGACGGCTGCATTGGTCGACGTCGATCTCGAAGAAGGCTCTGTGAGCCGCGCGCTGAAGCAACTCGGGCCTGTGCTCGAAGGCCTCAAGCGCCACACCATCTAGCGTCTGCGACTTCGCAGCTACGCAGCTCGCGCGAGCGATTCCGAATCGCTCGCGCTGGAGCTGCGTGCTGCATGCGCAAGGAGATCGGCGAGGTCGTCGGCCGGGTGTTGCGTCGCGATCGGGACGCTCGCGCTCGCACCGTCGTGCGGCGCGATCCACGCGAGCGTTGGGCTGCGCTCGCGGCTGTGATCGTAAGCGAGCACGAGCGAGAGCGCATGCGAGTGCTCACGCGTGGCGATGCGCAAGCGCGCAAAGCGGATCCTCCCGCAGGTCGTGGAAGCCGCGACCTCGAGGATCGCGCGCGCACCGAGCGCGCGTGCAGCCTGCGCGATCGCTTTGCGGCCGGCGAGCAACGCGAGTAGGGCGTCATCCGCATCCGGCATGCGCGCGCGACGCGTGCCGATCAGCCAGAACGGCGCGGCGATCAGGAACGCAGCGATGAACGGCTCGAGCCGTGCGGCGTCCGCGCGGGTCGACGCGAACGCAGCGAGCCCGCCTGCGAC
>JAYUYY010000648.1:0-4366 GCA_043752225.1 Sandaracinaceae bacterium
TCACCCGCGCGGCCGAGCTCGGCATCGCGGATAACCTGTGCTTCTCTGGATTTTCGCTTCGCTCGACTGCGCTTCCGAGACTGCTTCGGACGCGCTGAAATTTCGAGAAGCGACTGGCGGGACGGACGGGACTTGAACCCGCGACCTCCGGCGTGACAGGCCGGCGTTGTAACCAACTCAACTACCGCCCCGGGCGGAGGCGGGCTTTCTAGCGTAGCCCTGCGAACGTGTCAAAGGTCAGTTGCACGCTTGCACGCACGTGCGGCTGCAATCGACGCGAGCGCGGCGCGGGCTTTGTTCACGGTCTCTTCGTACTCGGCGTCGGGCTTGCTCGCTTCGACGATTCCAGCGCCAGCTTGCACGCGCAGAAGGCCGTGCTGCTCGACGACGGTGCGGATCGCGATCGCGACGTCCATGTTGCCGTCGAAGCCGATGTAGCCGACCGCTCCACCGTAGATGCCGCGGCGCTCGGGCTCGAGCTCTTCGATGATCTGCATCGCGCGGACTTTGGGCGCTCCGCTGAGCGTGCCGGCGGGAAACGTTGCGGCGAGCACGTCGATCGCGTCGCGGCCGGGCGCGAGTGAGCCCTGCACGTTCGAGGTGATGTGCATGACGTGCGAGTAGCGCTCGGTGATCATGCGCTCGGTGACGCGCACGCTGCCGGCTTGGCTGATGCGACCGATGTCGTTGCGGCCGAGGTCGACGAGCATGACGTGCTCGGAGATCTCTTTGGGATCGTCGTGCATCTCGCGCTCGATGCGCAGATCGTCTTCTTCGGTCTTGCCGCGCGGCCGCGTGCCGGCGATCGGTCGGACCTCGGCGATGCCGTCCTCGAGCCGCACCAGCGTCTCGGGGCTCGCGCCGGCGATGCGCACCTCGCCGAAGCGCAGGAAGTACATGTACGGCGAAGGGTTGATGACGCGCATCGCGCGATAGACATCGAACGGGTCGAGGCCGTCGCGCGGCACGCTGAAGCGCTGGCTGAGCACGACCTGGAAGATGTCTCCCGCGCGGATGTGCTCCTGCGCCTTCTCGACGGCCGCGCAATACGTGGCGCGCGTAAACGAAGCGGGCGGGATGGCGGGCTCGACATGACCTTGGCGCGACATCGCCATCGGGTTGACGCGCGCGGGCGAATCGAGCTTACCGACGACGCGGTTGATGCGATCGAGCGCGCGGCCGTAGCTCTCGGCGACGCTGACGCCTTCCCGAATACGGCACGGCGCGACGACGCGAACGGTCTGGCGCAGCGCATCGAAGATCAGCACGGTGCCGCCGACTGCGAAGCTGAAGTCGTAGCCGTCGGGCATCGGCAGGTTCTTGCCGGAGACGTGCGGCTCGAAGCGACGCACCGCGTCGTAGCTGACGTAGCCGACCGCGCCGCCCCAGAAGCGCGGCATACCTTCGGCGCTGATCGGCTTGTACGTCGCCATCAACGCGCGCAGGTCGGCCCACGGATCGGCGGTCTTGCGCTGCTCGAGGCTGCCATCGGAATGCAGGATCTCGAGCTGATCGCCGATCGCGCGGATGATCAGGTCGGGCTCGCAGCCGACGAAGCTGTAGCGCGCCCACTTCGATCCACCGGTGACGCTCTCGAGCAGGAAGCTGCCGTCGCCGTCGCCCACCGTCGCAAAGGCGGTCACAGGGGTGAAGCCGTCGGCGAGCAGCTCGTGAACCACAGGGATCACGCAGCCGGGTTGAGCGAGGCGCAGGACCTCCTCGAGCGAAGGTGTAGTGGTCGCGGCCATGGGGACTTCGGTGACCTAGGGGTGCGCGGCCCGCAATCTCGAGCCTAAGTCGGCTGACCTATCAAACGCGCACGGTCGCGGCCAGCTCGGCACCGCCAAACCTACGTGAATTTTGACGATTTCCGTCTACGACCCGACCATGTACGCCATGTCGCACACGGCGATCGCATTCGACGAGCAGGGCAGCATGCCGGCCAAGCCCAGCGCGCCGTCGCGCGCTGCGCTGATCGCGACGTGCGCCTGCTTGGGCGCGCTGCTCGCCGTGGTGCTCGCGCCCGAGCCGTCGGCGCGCGCCGCACAACCGACCGAGGTGCGCGCGGCCGGGCTCTCGTTGCAACCGACGCTCGATGCTCGGCTCGAGAGCCGGCGGATCGCCGATCGCTATCTCGGCGGCACGCTGCGGCTGCGCGCTGCAGGCCGCGTGCTCGACGTGCGCCGCGCGGATCTCGGCACGAGCGTGTCGCTCTCGCACTTGGAGTCGCTGCTGAAGGCGGCGCAAGACCCGAAGTCCGCGCTACGTCGCGTGCACGCCGCCGCGATCGGCGCGCGCAAGCCGATCGCGTTGCCGATGCCGGCGAAGCTCGACGAGCAGCGCACGAGCAAGCTGCTGCTCACGCTCAAGGATCAAGTCGATCGCGATCCGGTCGATGCCCACGTCAACCCACGCAAGAAGCTCGCGGTGCGTGCACAACCGGGCCTCGCGCTCGATGTGTTCGCGAGCCTCGAGCAAATCGATCGCGCGCTCGTCAGCGGCGCTGCCGAGGTCGAGCTGCCTCTGCTCAGCATTCCGGCGCGCCGCAGCATCGAGCGCTTCGATCACGTCGAGATGAACGCGGTGCTCGGCGAGCTCACGACCCGCTACAACCAGAGCGACAACGCGCGCGACCGCACGCATAATCTCGCGGTGGCTGCCGCGCGCGTCGACGGCTACGTGGTCGAGCCGGGCGAGCTGTTCGACTTCAACGCGGTCGTCGGCGACCGCACGCAGACCAACGGCTACAAGCTCGCGCCGGTGATCGCCTACGGCCAGCTGGTCGAGGGCATCGGCGGTGGCACCTGCCAGGTCGCGAGCACGCTGCACGGCGCGGTGTTCTTCGCCGGCTTGCCGATCGTCACGCGTCACCCGCACTCGCGCCCGAGCTTCTACACCAAGCTCGGGCTCGACGCGGCGGTCGCGTACGGCTCGCTTAACTTCCAGTTTAGGAACGACCTGCCCTACCCGCTGGTGCTCGAGGTCACGGTCGATCGCGGCCTCGTGCGCGCAGCCATCCACGGCAAAGAGCGCACGCGCACCGTGAGCTTGCTGCGCCGGATCGACGCGACGACACCGTTCGGCGAAAAGATCATCGACGATCCGCTGTTGCCCCAGGGCACCAAGGTGCTCGCGCAACGCGGCGTGCCCGGCTTCACGGTCACGCGCTTTCGCGCGGTGCGCGACGAACGCACGGGCCTTGCCGTGCGCGAGCGCAACACCGACGTCTATCCGCCGACCGAGCAGCTGTATCGAGTCGGCAGCGGACCCGAGCTCGGCCCCGAAGCCGAGCTGCCGCGCAACGACCCGCACCCCGAGTACATCGCCGACGAGATTTTGGTCGCGACTCAAGGCCCCGGTATCGACGGCACGCTCGAAGAGCGCACCGCAGGCCGAACCGGCACGTACGGCTGGACCGAACGCGAGCGCATGCGGCTCGATGTGAACGGCGCGGTCGTTCAGCCGCCGCAGCCTGTCGTTGCAACGCCGTGATTCGGCCGCTCTAACGTAGGATCGAGCCATGACGTTGACCGGAAAGAAGATCGTCGTCGGCGTGTCCGGCGGCATCGCGGCCTACAAAGCCGTGCTGCTCGTCCGCGAGCTGCTCGCGCGCAACGCCGAAGTGCGCGTGGTGATGACGCCCAACGCGACCCGCTTCATCGGCGCCGCGACGTTCAGCGGCATCACCGGCAAGCCCGCGATCGTCGATCTCTGGGACCCCAGCTACCCGGGCGAGGTGCACGTCGAGCTCGGGCGCTGGGCCGACGCGATCGTGATCGCACCCGCGACCGCGAACCTGATCGCGCGCGCCGCCAGCGGCATGGCGGATGACGCGGTGCTCGCGACGGTGAGCTGCGCGCGAGGTCCAGTGCTCTATGCGCCCGCGATGCACGAGCGGATGTGGCTGGCAGCGCCCTGCAAGCGCAACGTCGAGCTGCTCACACGCGCCGGCGCTCGTTTCATCGGGCCGGTGCGCGGGGCGCTCGCGAGCGGTGAGGTCGGGTGGGGACGGCTCGAGGAGCCGCACGCGATTGCAGAAGCGGTGCAAGGCGCGTTGCGCGGCGACGGTGACCTCACCGGCAAGACCGTTCTGATCAGCGCAGGCCCGACCATCGAAGACATCGATCCGGTCCGCTACATCACCAACCGTTCGAGCGGTCGGATGGGCTTTGCGCTCGCGACCGCAGCGCGCGATCGCGGCGCGCACGTCGTGCTGGTGTGCGGCCCGGTTTCGCTCCCCGCGCCGAGCAGCATCGAGCGCATCGACGTGCGCTCCGCGATCGAGATGAAGGCCGCGATCGATCGCGCCCTGCCCCGCACCGATGTCGTGATCATGACCGCCGCCGTCGCCGACTATCGCGCCACG
>JAYUYY010000649.1:0-4364 GCA_043752225.1 Sandaracinaceae bacterium
CTTCGCAGCTCGCGCATCTTCCGCGAGCGCTTCCATCACCGGCTCGGCCGGCAACGTGAGGCTCGGCATTTGGATCGGCGCAACCGATCGCGGTTGCGCGAGCAAGACACCTGCACAGCCGAGCACGACCGCGATCAAAAGGAGCAGCGTGACGGTCGGTGAGGCGCGCATGTTGGAAGGGATGCTATCGGACCTGCGCAAAGCCGGCCAAATCGCTCACAAATTACTTCGGTATGGCGAATCCGCTCTGACGAGTGCAGACCCGGGCGACGGCGTTTGCTCGACGCTCTTCGCGTCCAGTGCTTTGCTCGACGCAGGGCGCACTATGCTGTCCGCGCTTCAACCGGGGAACGCACCACAGCGATCTGTGGACGACTGGACTGCAACGGTGCTGTGCGTAACTACAGCGCGCAAGGAGACTTCCCAATGCAACGTGTGACGGCTCTCAAATCTCTCTTACTGTTTCCGATGTTCCTCGCGAGCGCAGCGCTGTCCGGCTGCGGAATGGAATCCGCCACACCGAGCGATGTCTCGGGTGATGAGCAAGCGCTGGTCGTCCCGAATGGGGCTCACAAGCAAGTCACCGAGCTCGAGATCTCCGAAGTCGTTGATCCGCTTGGCACCGAGACCGCAGGCGCGAAGCCGGCCTCGCGCGCGATCAGGAGCGCAAAGGCGTACGAGGCCGCGTTCGGTCACGCAGCGCCGGCCGAAATCGACTTCGCCGCGGGCGACATCGTGCTGTTCTACACGCCCGGCGTGAAGCCGACCGGCGGCTACGCTGCGTCCTTCGTGAGCGTCGTGCAGGTCGGACAGATCATCCTCGCGACGACGTTGCTCGCGTCGCCCGGTGACAATTGCTTCGTGACGCAGGCGCTGACCAAGCCGTCCGCGGTCGTCGTCGTGCATCCGGTCGGACGCGTGGCTCACGTGCGCTTCCAACACACGAACACGACGAGCGACTGCGATCCGCCAGCGCCGACGTGTGACGACGTCACGTGCGAGGACGGCCAGCACTGCGAGCTGCAAGAGATCGTGTGCATCACGACGCCGTGCAATCCGATCCCGACCTGCGTTGACCACACGACCGGACCGTTCTGCGGTGGCATCGCGGGCATCGAATGTCCGGGTAGCGGCGTCTGCACCGATGCTCCCGGCGACGGCTGCAGCCCTGAGAACGGCGGCGCAGACTGCGGTGGCGTATGCGCGTGCCTGGCGCTCGGTCTGTGCATCGACGGACTGATCTGGGACGAATCGCCGGACGTGTGCGGGTGCGTCGAGAACCCCTGCAACCTCGTGGACTGTCTGCCCGACCTCGTCTGCGAGGTACAGAACGGCGAACCGGTCTGCGTGCCTACGGTGAACCCGTGCGCGTTCACGCTCTGCCCGATCAACACCTCTTGCGAGGTCGAGAACGGCGAGGCCGTGTGCACGCCGATCGGTGGCGGCGAGACCTGCGGCGACGTGACCTGCGCCGAGGGTCAAGTCTGCTGCAACCCGAGCTGCGGCATCTGCACGCCGCCGGACGGCGCGTGCATCCAACTGTTCTGCGAATAGCGAGTGACCGCAGAGCGCTCACGCATGCGTGAGCGAAATCGCTAGAGCGAAGGCCTCGACGGATGCGTTCCGTCGGGGCCTTTCTCTTTCAGCGTGATCGCTGGAAGACACTCCAGCGCTCGCCCCGGTACTTCGGCACAAAGCCCGACGAGCTCTGCGCGATGCGACCGGGACCGCCGCGCACGAGCACGTAGTCGTACCAAGCGAGGTCGCGCGCTCGCACGCGCTCGGGCATCCATTCCCAACGCGGCGGCACGCGCGGCGGCCGATCTTCGTCGCGAAAGCGAAACGGCGACTGCGGAAAGTCTGCGAACGTGAACATCACCGCGCCGCCCTTGCGCGCTTGGTAGTACGCGACGAAGTGGATGAACGGTGAGAACGCGACATGGCGCGAGCCGCGATCGAAGATCAGGCCCGCGACGCGCTGCCCCTGCGGGATCGCCGCGAGCGCGCGATCGAAGTCGCCGACCTCTTCGCGCGCGAACGCACCAAACGAGCTGCCCGCATGATGAAAACCCGCGAGCGAGCAGGCGAGCGCGAGCACGCACACGACGTTGCGCACGAGCTCCGGCATACGGCCGATCCAGAGGATCGCGAACAGCGCCGCGAGCAGCGGAAAGCGCTGCGCGATCGGCCAGATCCAATCGTACGAAGTCGGCGTGACGAAGTAGAGCACCGCGCACAGCGGCGCGAGCAGCAGCAAACGGCGAGCGAGCGAGCGGTGGAGCTCCGCTTCCGGCGTGTCGCCGACGAGTGGCTGCCCGCTGGCAGTGGTCCGGTTTGCGCTCGCACGCGCGCGCATGCCGAGCAAAGCCGTCGCGACGGTCGCGAGCAGCGCGAGCAGCATCAGCGCGCACCAGCCGAGCAAGAGCAGCCCATCCTCGTTGCGGGCGAGCACATCGGTCAGCCACAGCGGAAGCTCGTGCAGCGCGTTGGCGAACGGCGCGTAGTCGAGGCGCTTGCCCTGCGCCTGACCTTGAGCTGCGGCGAGCGTCGCCTGGCCCGCCGCGCTGGTCTGCATCCAGAACGCAGCGGCGAACGCGCACGGGACGAGCGGCAGGAGCCGCGGCACGATCGCGCGTAGGTCGCGCCCGAGCGCGAGCAGCCCTACGCCGACGCAGAGCAACGCGAACGGCACGACGTGCGTGTAGAAGCACGCGAGCGCGACCAGCGCGAGCTGGATCGCTGCGCCGCGCGTGCGCGCACCTGCTTGCTGGTGAGCTCGCGCGCGCGCCGCGATCGCGAGCCCGTAGAACGCGAGCGCGATGCCCGCGATGAAGTTGATGAAGCCGAGCAGCAAATGCGCGTTGTATGCGAGCGGGAACGCGAGCAGCGCGAGGCGCGCGTCTTTGCCGAGCGCGCCGAGCAGCCTGTGCAGCGAACGCGGGACGCTCACCAGCACGAACGCGATCACGAGCCGCATCGCGAGCTCGAGGTCGAGCAGATACGAGAGCACGTGCACCGCGAAGTACACGGTCAGGTATTGCGTGCGCAGCAGCTGCAGCTCGAAGAAGCGCTGAAACCCGAGCAGCGGATCGTGAAAATCGTGCAGCACGCGGATCGCCGCCAAGTGCTGCGGCAGGTCTTGGATCGGCAAGTACTCGAGCTGGAAGATCGGGAACACGCACGCGACGGTCGCGAGCACCCAACCGAGCCGAAACAGCGCGCCTTCTTCGGCGACCGGCTTTTGCGTGCTCACGATCTTCAGCTCGAGAGCAAGCGGTCGAGGTGCTCGCGTTCCCAAGCGATCGCCGCGTCGTAGCGCGCGTACTGCCGCTCGCGGGCTTTGAACTCGGCGCCGTGCATGCAGCGGCGACCGTCGCGCACCGGCATGTCGACCACGTGGTGCAGCATCTCGTGATAGACGATGTACTCGACGAACATGCGCGGAACCCAGCCGGCATCGAGCACCGGGTGCACGCGGATCAGCGCGCCGGTCGAGAGATAGCTGCCGAGCTTGATCGAACGACGGCGCGCTTTGCGACCGCTGCGCGCGCGCGGCGAGCGACCCATCCGGCCCCAGCCGATCCGCGCCTGCACGCCGCCGCCGAAGTAGAGCGCGTTGAGCTCGTCGAAGATCGCGCTGAGATCGTGGTGCTCGCCGATCGCCGAGAGCAAGAGCCGGCGCGAGCTGCGGCGTCGTACGTCGCCTTGATGCTCTGCGACGTACTGGCGGAGCGCGCTGATGGCGCGTCGATCGCGGCGCGTGAGGAAGCGCGCGATCGATTGCAAGGTGGTCGCGTCCGCGGTGGTGAACATGCGGTGCAAGCGCACGTGCGAGACACCCGCGCGGTGCTTGGCCGAGACCATCGTGCGCGTGTTGTCGGTGATCGAGATCAGCACCGCACTGCCGAGCAACAGTGAGAGATCGCGCTCGAGCTGCGTGATCGGCACAGCCGGCTTGCTGAGACCGGTATGCGACTCGGAAACACGTGGCTCAGCAAAGCGCGGTGCCGTGGGCGTCGCCGCCGGCTCGAGCCGAACGTCCGGACGCGGCGCAGAAGGAGTCGCTACGCCGCGAAAGAAGTCGAACATCGTCTGCAGCGCCTGCATCAGGCTCGACGCTACGGATGCCGTTGATGGCTTGTCAAGAAACGACATGGCAGAGTCGCCGCGATGATCGCAGTCGATACCAGGCCGGTGCGCGTCTCGTATTTCGCGGCCGCGCGCGAGCTGTGCGGCATGAGCGAGGAGCTCTTCCCGATCGACGCACCGCGCACGGCGCGCGACTTCCTGGTCCTGCTCGGAGCGCGCCATGTGCGGCTCGGTCCGCTCGTGCATCGCATGCGGCTTGCGATCAACGGCGAGAT
>JAYUYY010000650.1:0-10773 GCA_043752225.1 Sandaracinaceae bacterium
TGCGCGCCGCTCTCCTCGATGCTCGCGCTCTCGTCGAGCTCGTTTTGGATCAAGCGATCGATCAGCGAGCCTTCGGTCTCGGCGACCGGATCATCGGAGATCGCGAGCTGCACCATCGTCGCGACGTCGAACGCGGTGACCTTCAACTGGCGGTTGTAGAGATAACCGGAGAGCGCATCACCGAGCTCGCGCGCGCTCTGATAGCGGTTCTTCGGCTCGCGTGCGAGCGCGCGCAGCAGGATCTCTTCGAACTGTTCGTCGACCTCGCGGTTGAGCGGCGCAAGGCGCGGGATGTTCGCGCGCTGCACGAGCTTGACGGTCGCGTAGTCGTTCTCGCCGAGAAACAAGCGCTTACCGGCGAGCAGCTCCCAGAGCACGATGCCGAGCGAGAAGATGTCGGCGCGCGCGTCGACTTCATTGCCTTCGGCGGCTTCGGGCGAGAGGTAGCTGAACTTGCCCTTCACGACGCCGGGATCGGTCGTCTGCAGCTGCGTGCTCGCCTTTGCGAGTCCGAAGTCTGCGAGCTTCACCTCGCCGCGGCGCGTGAGCAGGATGTTCGGCGGCGAGATGTCGCGGTGCACGATCCTGAGCGGCGTGCCGTTCTCGTCCGCGAGCTCGTGCGCGTAGCTCAGACCGCGGCACGCGTCGATCGCGATGTACGTCGCGGGTCCGAGGCCGATGCGCTCACCGCGCTTGCGCAGGCTCTCGTTGACCTTCTTGAGGTTCGCGCCATCCACGAACTCCATCACCAGGAAGTACGTGTCCTCGCGCGAGCTGATATCGAAGACCGAGACGATGTTCGCGTGATCGAGGCGAGCGCAGAGCCGCGCTTCGTCGAGGAACATCTGGATGAAGGCTTCGTTCTGCGCGAGATGCGGCAGCACGCGCTTGATGGCGACCGTCTTGCGGAAGCCCTGCATGCTCACGGCTTCGGCGAGGTAAACCTCAGCCATGCCGCCGGCCTCGAGCCGCCTGATCACGCGGTACTTTTGGTCGGCCATGCCGCAACCGATCTTGTGGGTCCATAGCTGGGCACGTCAAGCGTGCGACCGCGTGGAAGTGGCCTTTTTTACTCGGGATTTTGGGATGCAGATGGGTGCCAAGATCGGATCTTTTAGGCGCCTGCCGGCCACATGTGCGTAGGGCCTTCACACGCGCGAATCCAAATTGACAGCTGGCGGCTGAGTCGGTTGACTCCCCCCGTGCCGCGATCAAGCCGTCCGATCCGAGTCGCTCCCTCTATTCTTTCCGCTGACTTCGCTCGTTTGGGCGAAGAAGTCTCCGCGATCGCGAAGGCTGGAGCGGACTACATCCACATCGACGTGATGGACGGG
Organism: Sandaracinaceae bacterium; assembly: GCA_043752225.1. Classification (GTDB taxonomy): domain Bacteria; phylum Myxococcota_A; class Polyangia; order Polyangiales; family JAFGIB01; genus JAYUYY01. The sequence continues at coordinate 1,335 of JAYUYY010000650.1, forward strand.
CGCTTCGTGCCGAACCTCACGATCGGGCCGCTGGTCGTCGAGGCGGTGCGCAAGGTCACCGATCGTGTGCTCGACGTGCACCTGATGATCGTGGAGCCCGAGCGCTACGTAGACGCGTTCGCGGCTGCGGGCGCCGACATCATCACGGTGCACGCCGAGGCGAGCACGCATCTGCACCGCACGATTCAGCAGATCCACGCGGCCGGAAAGAAGGCGGGCGTCTCGCTCAACCCGCACACGTCCGAAGACTGCTTGCGCTACGTGATCGGACAGCTCGACCTCGTGCTCGTGATGAGCGTGAACCCCGGCTTCGGCGGTCAAGCGTTCATCCCGGAGGTATTGCCGAAGATCGAGCGCTTGCGCGCGATGATCGATGCCTCGGGCGGCCGCGCCGATCTCGAAGTCGATGGCGGCGTGAAGCCAGGCACGGCCAAGCAAGTGATCGCGGCCGGTGCAGATGTGCTCGTCGCCGGCAGCGCGGTGTTTGGCGCGAAGGACTACGCTGCCGCGATCGCGGCCGTCCGAAATGACGCCTGACTCTGGGCTGCTAAGGTCGAAGCCACCATGCCGCGCATCGAATTCAGCAAGTACGAAGGCCTCGGCAACGATTTCATCGTCGTCGATCAAGAGGTCAGCGAGCGCGCGGCGATGGCGCTGTGCGATCGGCATCGCGGGATCGGCGCGGATGGCGTGCTGATGGTGAAGCGCGCGGGCGATGTGCTTTCGATGCGCGTCATCAACGCGGATGGCTCGGTGCCCGAGATGTGCGGCAATGGCTTGCGCTGCGTCGTGCTTCATTTCGCGCGCACCGGCGGCGCAGCGATGCCGCGCGCGTTCGAGGTCACCACCGACGCGGGGCCACACGCCTGTCGCGTGCTCGAGCTCGGGGAAACCGGCGTGGTCGAAGTGATGATGCGACCGGCTAGTCTTGTTCCGCGCGAAATCGGGCTCACGTCCGACAAGGCTCTGATCGATACGCCGATCGATATCGGCGAAGAGCTGATCGACGTCGATATCGAGCCGTTGCGCGTGACCGCTGTATCGATGGGAAATCCGCACGCGGTCACTTTCGATGACCTCACGGATATGCAGCTCAAGAAGCTCGGTCCGCAGATCGAGAAACACCCGTTGTTCGAGCGCGGTGCGAACGCCGGTTTCGCGAAGATGACCGGCGCACGCTCGATGAATCTCCGCGTGTACGAGCGCGGCGTGGGCTGGACGGAAGCCTGTGGAACCGGCGCGTGCGCTGCGGTGGTCGCGGCGATCGAGACCTCTCGTGCGCAGCGCGGCGAGCCGATCGATGTGCGCCTGCCAGGCGGCGTGCTCACGATCACGGTCGGCGCTCGCGAAGAACGCGTGCGCATGACCGGGCCCGCACGCCACGTGTACGACGGCACGATCGAGCTGCCGTAAGCAGCGCGGCTTCGAAGCGCGATCCGCGATCGCTGCTTGCGGATTCGGGGCTGGTACGTACGTCTGCCCGAAACCCAATGGTCGCCGCGTGAAACTCTTCGGTTGTTCGGTCTGCCTGCACGTCCTCTTTTTCGAGAACGTGCAGTGCGGTCGCTGCGGCCACGCGCTCGCGTACTTGCCCGACCTGCGCGTGCTGAGCCCGCTCGAGCCCGACCAAAGCCAAACCCAGGACGCGGAGCGCGCGCGCGACACGGCGAAGGACAGCGCCAACGGTACGACTCACGGTGCCACCATCTTCGTTGCGCTCGCGCCCGAAGCGAAGGGGCGTCGCGTTCGGCTCTGCGATAACTACGCCAAGGAAGCGGTGTGTAACTGGGCGGTGCCAGTCGAGCCTCAGCCGTCGGAAGCAACGGATTCCGGCACAGCCGAGCCGCCCGAAAAGGCCGATGTCCCGACGACGATCCAAACGCTGTGTCGGTCGTGCCAGCTGAATCGCGTGATCCCGAATCTCGCCGACGCGAACGCCAAACACGCGTGGCACAAGCTCGAGATTGCGAAGCATCGCGTCGTCTACACGCTGCTGACTCTCGGCTTGCCGCTCGAAGAGAGCCTCGGCTTCAGCTTCAAAGAGGATCAGGTCGGCGAAAAGGTCTACACCGGTCACAGCGACGGCTTGATCACGATCAACATCGCCGAGGCCGACGACGTGTACCGCGAGAAGATGCGCGGGGAGCTCGGCGAGACCTACCGCACCGTGCTCGGGCACGTGCGACACGAGATCGGGCACTACTACTGGGACCGATTGATCGCGACCGATCCGGAAGCGGTCGAGGCCTTCCGAGCGTTGTTCGGCGATGAGCGTGACGATTACGCGGCCGCGAAGGACCGACACTACGCCAGCGGGCCCCCGAGCGATTGGCAGGCCAATTTCGTGAGCGCCTACGCGGCTATGCATCCGTGGGAGGACTGGGCCGAGAGCTTCGCCCACTATCTTCACATGCTCGACACGCTCGAAACCGCGCAGAGCTACGGCCTAGCACTGGCGCCCGCGCCCGAAGCCAGCGCCGCGGCGGCTGGGCTGAGCATTCGCGATCTAGGTGTAAATTGGCTAGCTGCGGGGGCTGACGCGAACGCAGCATTCGAGCAGATGATCGCGGCCTGGTTTCCGCTTACCATCGCGCTCAACAGCTTGAATCGCAGCATGGGGCTGTACGATTCGTATCCGTTCGTGCTGTCTGCGCGAGCGGTAGAAAAGCTTCGGTTCGTGCATGGGGTCGTCGCGGGCGCGGTGGCAAGCGCGCGTGCGGCGAGCTGAGTCAGTCTATGAATGACGATCAACCCACCGCTGGGAGTAAGGCCGAGCTCAACCTCGCGCAGCTGAGCAGCGTGTTCGAGCAGGCGCCCGCTGCGATCGCCGTCTTCCACGGACCGCAGTACATCGTCGACCTCGTCAATCCGAAATATTGCGAGCTGTGCGGGCGCAAGCGCGAGGCGCTCGTGGGCAAGCCGGTGATCGAAGGCTACCCGGAGCTCGCGGGCTCACGCGTGTTCGAGATCATCGAGAGCGTGTTCGCGAGCGGCGAGACGGCGCACTACCCCGAGTTCGAGATCGCGTGGGATCGAGACGGAACCGGTCAGCTCGTGACCGCGTGCTTCGATTGGACGTGTCAGCCGATGCGCGACGCCGAAGGGACCATCACCGGCACCGTGCAATTTTTCTTCGACGTCACCGAGCGCGTGCTCGCGCGTGCGCATGCCGAGGTCGCGCGCTGGGAAGCCGAGCGCGCGAATCGCGCAAAGGACGACGTGTTGAGCGTGCTCGGCCACGAGCTGCGCAACCCGCTCTCGCCGATCCGGACGGCGCTGCATCTCATGAACATGCGCGGCGTGCGCTCGCGCGAGCAAGCGGTGATCGAGCGCCAGGTCAATGAGCTCGTGAAGCTCGCCGACGAGCTGCTCGATGTCGCGCGGACGGTGCAAGGCAGAACGGCGCATCGGCTGCATTCAGTCGCGCCACCGCCGCCATCGAACGCGGATCTCGAGCTGCTCAGCCATTCGGCGTTCGGCAAAGGCAAGCGCGTGCTCATCGTCGAGGACAACGAGGACGCCGCGGAGATCTTGGGCGCGCTGCTCAAGCGCATGCACTTCACGGTCGACATCGCGCACGACGGCGAGGAAGCGCTGACGATCGCGCGCGAGTTCCAACCGGAGATCGCGCTGCTCGACATCGGGCTGCCCAACATCAGCGGGTACGATCTCGCCGAGCGCTTGCGCGCGATGATCGACGATCCGGACAACCTCAAGCTGATCGCGATCACCGGCTACGACGAGGTCGATGACTTCGAGCGTTCGGTCGCCGTCGGCTTCCGCGCGCACTTGGTGAAGCCGCTGGATCCTCAGCAGCTCACGCAGTTGCTCGCCGCTCTTTGTTAACAGCGCTGTCGCGCCGGAGCTCGGCTGTGAGTGGGCGCTGTCGCGCCGGAGCTCCCCTCCGGGTCGCACGGGTCGCGCGAACGAAATGGAGCTCGAGCTAGAGCTGGGCCCAGTGCTCGATGCGCCAGTTGCGTTTGCGCGCGTAACGGCGAAGGCGTGCATCGGGGTTGATGGCGATCGGCTCGCCTACACGCAGCAGCATCGGCAAGTCGTTGAAGCTGTCCGAGTAGAAGGAGCTCTGCGCGAGTTCGATGCCGTGCTGGGCTGCGAACAGCTCTGCCACGTGCACCTTGTGGCGGCCGAAGCAGCGCGTGCTGATGCTGCCGGTGAGCAAACCGCTCTGCACCTCGAGCTCCGTGCACAGCGTGTGGTCCAGTTGCAAGGCGCGCGACACGTTGTGCGCCAGGAACTGCGTCGTGGCCGTGAGCAACACGATGCGATCGCCGCGCTGCCGATGCGTTTCGATCGCTTTCAGCGCGGCGGGCGCGACCTGGTGCGCGACCTGGGTTTGGTAGAACTCGTGCGCCTTCAGCATCAGCTCGGCTTCGACCGTGCCGCGCATCTTGCTCACGAGGCGATCGGCGAGCACGTCCATGTCGAGCAGCGCCAGCTTGTAGAGCGCGCTCCAGTACACCGCGCGCGCCAGCTCGAGCCGGCTCAGCTCGCCGCGTGCGCGCAGGAAACGCATCCACAGGATCGCGGAGTCGATCCGGAGAAGCGTGAAGTCCATGTCGAAGAAAGCGGCTCGCACGGCCCGCGAGCATCCACTAGATCGGTGTCGGGATGAAAGATACGAGCACCGTCGCGATCACGTTGCGCGGCGGCGGCGTCGAAGGGTCCGCCGTGATGTTCTTTGGGTTGCCGGCCTTGCTCTCGTAGATCACGGAGAGATAGTGGCCCTTGGCAGGAGGCTTTGGGGGAACCGCGACGCGCACCTCGATCCGGCCATCGACGAGCAGCGCGAGCACGGCGTTGCCGAGCGACTCATTGCCCGGCGTGGTCGCGCGATCCGAGATCGAGACCAACGGCGTCGCGACGAGCTGTGCCGGATCGACACCCGCGTGCAGCGCGACGGTCTGCGGACCCGGATCGGTGCTCGCCGATTGATCGATCACGAACGTGAGCAGCGGACCGCTGCCGCACGAAGCCGCGCCGGCTCCCGCCTGCGTCGTATACGCGTTGCAGATGTCCTGGGCGTTGTCGCTCAAGGTCTGCATCACCTTGCCCCATGCTTTCGGCCAATCCGATGCCGCTGCGCCGTCGCACGTGCAGTCGGTCCAGACTTGATTGACGGTCTGAATGTAGCGGTCCCACGCCGTGACATAAGCGGACATGACGCCGTTGAGCTGCGCGAGACCAGGCAGAGCCGGTGCTGTCTTCCGATTGTTCATGGAGCGAATCCTTATATGAGGTAGATGCGAGGCAGGTATAGAGCCCGCGGGCTAGGCGCAAGCGCCTTCATAGATCAGCGCAGCCATCATCGGCGCGAGGCAAAAAGGCGCGAAGCGATTGACCCAAAGGCCCGCGGGCCATCCGAAGATCTCGCGTTCGGTGAAGCGCGCGGTCTTCGTGCCTGAGACGCGCGTCCACTCGAGGCCGCTCGGATCGGGCGGCTCGACCAAATCGGCTGCAAACGTGCCGCCGTCGACGTCGAGACCGCCGCGCTCGACCGAGAGGCCCATCTTGGTCTCGAGGCTCGAGTACAATGACACGTCGAACGTCGGGCTCGCGAGCAAAGGCTGGCAATCGACGCGCAGCACGTTGATGCCCTCGATCGGAAACGCGGGCGAGAAACCGAGAGAGACGTGCTCGATCAGCAGGTCGTTGTACGCCTTCGAGCCGGTCGCCGAGGTGTCGGGTTGGATCTCGAAGTCGCCGCCCGCGAGATTGCAGAGCTTCGACTCTTTGAAGAACAAGCCCGCGCTGTCTTCCCAGCCGCGCGGATCGGCGAGGATCTGAAAATCGGTCGGTACACGTTGCACCTCGACCGCTGCGCGCACGCTGGTCACGAGCGAGTACGGATCGAAGCGCACGTGGAGCCGATACTCGCGGCGCTCGCACGCGCCCTGGAGCAGTGCCGAGTACGCGTAGCCAAAGCGGGTCGGCTGCAGTGTGCCGATATCCTGCGGAGCGCCATCAAACGAAATGCTTGCGGGCAGCTCTTTCGGCAGCTCGACCAAGCGCGCTCCATCGCGCTCGACCAGCTGTTTTGCGTACGGGAGAAGCTCGTCCTCGCGCGCTGGGTTGTCGAGCAACCACGCAGCGGCGTGCAGGCGTACGTTGCGATCCGTCTCGTTCGCGAGCACGCGCACGGCCTCATCAAGCGGCATCGGCCGCAGAAAAAATGGCGCGCGGTCGTGCACGCTCGTGCGGTGCGCGTGGTAGACGGCGCTGATCAGCGCGCCGCGGATCCGATCGCGTGCGGCGTCACGCTCCGCGTTCGCCGCAGCGACACGCACAGTGCTCCCCGAACCGGCGCTCGCGTTGCCGAACGCGGCGCTCGCTCGATTTCGTAGCATGGGCCTCGGGCTCATCGTTTTCCCCTCGCCTCTTGAGGCGGCGTGCGCGGGCACGCTACTACAGCGGCGCGCGCCTACCAAAGGCCGCGAGTATGGCAGACGCGATCCTGATCTATGGTGCGACCGGCTTCACAGGTCGGATGATCGCGACTGAAGCGATCGCGCGCGGCCTGCCGGTCGTGCTCGCAGGTCGCGATGCCAACGCGCTCGCGCAGCTCGGCGAAGAGCTGAACGCGCCCGTTTTTGTGGCAAGCGTCGAAGACCTCGCTGCGCTCGTGCCCCGATTGAAACAATGCGGCGTGCTGCTCAATGCAGCGGGGCCTTTCGAAGCGACGGCCCAACCGCTGATCGAAGCGTGCCTCACTAGCGGTGCTCATTACTTGGACATCGCAGGGGAGCCGACTGTGATTGAGGCCACAGCCGTTCGCGGCGCACAGGCGCATGCACGCGGTGTGATGCTGATGCCGGGCGTGGGTTTTGACGTGGTGCCTTCCGACGGCTTGCTGATGCACGTGGCGTCGCGCGTGCACCGAGCGCAGAAGCTGTGGCTCGCGGTGTCGGGCCTGTCGCTCGTATCGCGGGGCTCGGCCAAGACGCTGATCGATCGCTTGGCAGAGCCGGTTTGGGCGCGTCGACGCGGGCACTTGCAAGCGTTTCCGCCGGGCTCGCTCGAGCGCTCCGTAGACTTTGGAGCGGGAGCGGTCGCGTGCACCGGCGTCGCGTGGGGCGATGTTGCGAGCGCGTATTACAGCACCGGCGTGCCTGAGATCACCGTGTATTTCGAAGCGACCTGGCCGGTCGCGATGCACACGACGATGGTGCGCATGCTCGGCTGGGCGGTGCCGATCACGCCGTGGCAATCGCTCCTTCACGCTGCGGCGACGCGCATGCAAGAAGGTCCGATGCAGGCCGAGCGAGCGAGCGCGCGCGCGACGCTCGTCGCGTGTGCGGAAGGCGCGGATGGCGAGAGCTATCGCGCGCGGCTCAGCACGCCCGAAGCCTATGATTTTACCGTGCAGACCAGCTTGGCGATCGCGCACAGCGTGTTGCGCGGTGATATCGAAGCTGGCTTCGAGACGCCGGGACGCCTGTATGGTGCGGACTACGCGCTCGGCTTTGCGGGCGTGACACGCGAAGAGCTCGCGCTCGAGCACGCGCATACCAACAACAAGGCCGCCGAATGAGCAAGCCCGCTGCGCACGCGCTCGAGAAGAAGAAGGTCGCGATCATCGGTGGCGGTTGCGCCGCGATGACGACGGCGTTCGAGCTCTCGCGGCCCGAATTGCAAAATCGGTATGAGATCACGATCTACCAGCTCGGCTGGCGGCTCGGCGGTAAAGGCGCTTCGGGGCGCGACGCGACCGGCCGGATCGAAGAGCACGGGCTGCACCTGTGGATGGGTTTCTACGAGAACGCGTTTCGCTTGATGCGCGAGTGTTACGCCGAAGCGGGGCGCGATCCCGCGACCTGTCCGCTCGCGACTTGGGAGCAAGCGTTCATTCCCGATGACTTGAGCGGGATTGCGGACTACTCGCCGAGCGGTAAGTGGTTGCCGTGGCTGGTGACGTTTCCGCCGCTCGCAGGCCTACCCGGGGATCCACCGGTCGAGGCGCGTGAGTGGAGCATGCGGTCGTATTTGGGTCGCGCGTTCGTGCTGCTGACCACGTTGATCGAGACGATCTCGGTGCGCTTGTCGGCGCCGAGCGCGAATCCCCCGCCGGGGCAAGCGCGCACGCGTGGTCACGTCAGTGGCGATGTCGCTGGAGACGTCGCGCGCATGTTGCGCATGGGCCATCTCGCGACGCTGGGCGGCGCGCTCGAGGCGCTGCACATCATGAGCGCGGCGATCGGCGCGATGCCCAAAGCATCCGAGAGCATGCTGCTGCAGCTGCACGACATGGTGGACCGCGCGGTGCGCGCGCAGCTCGAAGAGCTGGTGCGGCGCGACGATGAAGTACGGCGGCTGTGGGAGATCGTCGATCTGTGCCTCGCGCTCGTACGCGGCGTGCTGCGCTTTCGCTTGATCACGGATCCGAACGGCTTCGATGCGATCAACGACTACGACTGCCGCGAGTGGCTGAAGCTGAACGGCGCTTCTGATCGGGCGATCAATAGCGGCTTCCTGCGTGCGCTGTATGACCTCGGCTTTTCGTATGAGAACGGCGATCCGCTCAAGCCGCGCGTGGCAGCGGGGCAAGCGGTGCGTGGCGCGGTGCGCGCGTTCTTCACGTACCGCGGTTCGTTCTTTTATAAGATGGCCGCCGGGATGGGCGACGTGGTGTTTTCACCTCTGTATGAGGTGTTGAAGCGCCGCGGCGTGCGGTTCGAGTTCTTTCATCGGCTCGAGAACCTGTGTGTCGCGCCGGGGCGGGAGGGCGAGCTGCCGCACGTCCGCGCGATCGAGCTCGACGTGCAGGCGGTCGTGAAGAACGGTGGCGAGTATGCGCCGCTGATCGATGTGCAGGGCTTGGCGTGCTGGCCTTCGGCGCCGGATTGGACGCAGCTCGTGAATGGCGAGCCACAGCGCGACGAAGGCTGGGACTTCGAGTCGCATTGGGATCGGCGCTGCGTCGCGAAGAAGACTCTGCTCGCAGGCGAGGACTTCGACTTCGTGGTGCTGGGCGTGGGCGTGGGCGCGGTCGAGCACGTCGCCAAAGAGCTTGTTGCCCACAGCGCGCGCTGGCGCGAAGCGGTGACGCGCGGCAAGTCGGTCGCGACCCAAGCGGTGCAGCTCTGGTTGAACGAAGACACGGCCGCGCTCGGTTGGAAGCACGGGCCGGTGAACCTCTCGGGCTACGTCGAGCCGTTCGATACCTGGGCCGACATGACGCATCTGATCCCGATGGAAGGTCATGAGCAACACGCGCGCTCGCTGGACGGAGCCGAGCACAAGCCGGTGCGCGCGATCGCGTATCTGGTGAACACGCTGCCGGATGCGCAGATCGGTGATCCGCAGGCGCCCGATGCGCCGCAGCGCGCGCTCGCGGAGGTCGTGCGCAACACGGAAGAATTCCTCGAGCGCGATATCGCAGTGTTGTGGCCGAACGCGGTCGACAAAGAGGGCGGCTTCCGGT
>JAYUYY010000651.1:0-4354 GCA_043752225.1 Sandaracinaceae bacterium
CGGCGTGCCGTGCGTCGTGACTCCATCGGCGTGCGCAGGTTTGCCGATCGAAGAGTGCGTGGTGCTCGCGGAACGCGACGACGGCGAAGCGCTCGCCGCCGCGCTCTTGTCGCTCACCGCATCGCCCGAACGCCGCGAGCAGCTCGCGCGCAGCGGTGCGCGCTACATCGCCGAGCACCACGACCCCGCAGCATTCGTGCACGCGTTCGACGCCGTCGCGCACATCGCTCTCGCAGCGATCTAGCGGCCTGCGCTTTCGCAACTTTTTGGATCGGCGCTGCCCAGATACGCAGTGAATGCACGAGTAATTTCGCGTGCGCACATCGCCCTACTACCATCGAGAGCGCGGCACAAACCCGATGCTCGAACACCTCGTCGAAGAACGCAGCCGGTCTCTCGCGCCTCTCGCCGCGCAGGAGCCGGACCCTCTTAAACCTCTTCACGCGCTGCTCGTCGGCACGGGCCGCAAGCTGCGTGAGCTGCCCGCCCTGCCCGATCTGCTGGCCGGCGCCATCGCGCTCGCCAGCGGCAAGCGCAAGCGCGTGATCCTCGCGTTGCCGAGCGCGCCCGTGGAGCTCGCGCTGGTCCGGCGCGGCGAGCACGTGCTCGTCGATTGCTACACGACCGAAGACGCGCCCGACGTCTTGGTGCGCGAGCATCCGGTGCGCATCGACGCGCTGCTCAGCGCGTGTGCAGAGGCCTCGCTCGCGCTCGGTGAGCTGCAAGGCGAGAGCGCCAGCGGTCGCGCGCTCCGCGCCCTGCACGTGCGCGCTTCCGAGACCACGATTCGCGCCGATCCCCACGCGCGCATCGAGCCCACACGCTGCACCGGCGGCAGCATGGGAAGTCCAGGGCGCGGCGCCGCGATCGCGTTCGGCTTCTCCGCCGACATCGGCAAGGCGATCGATCACGCGCCCGAGCCGCACGCGTTCGCCGACGTGCACTCGCTGCTCTTTCGCGGATCACTCTGGGCGTTCCACGGCGAGCGCCGCGTGCTGCTCTTGCAAGACGAGCCGGTGATGCTCGCGGCGCAGCGCATGGTGAGCGCGGTGCGCGCCTTGCTCACGGCCTATCAAGCCGAGCGCAACATGCACGTGCGGCTCAAGAGCGGCAGCTTCGCGGTCGCAGTGCGACGCGAGCGCGGCGGCAAGGTCGCCCTCACGCTCGGCAGCAGCGCGAGCGGCGGCTTGAGCGAGAAGACCAGCGTCACCTGGCCCGCGCTCGAGGTGTCGGAAGCCGCGCTCCCGGTGTTGCGCCTGGTCTCTGATCTGATCCGCAAGCTGATCGCGATCGATCGACGCCAGATCCACAACCTGCGCGTCTCGGCATTGCGCAGCGAGATCCGCCAGCTGCGCCGCGTCATCCGCAGCCGGCGGCGCGTCGACCGCTTCGAGAACCACGATCCCGAGCGCCTGCGCGCCTCGGCGCCTGATCTCACCGACAGCGCGCAGCTCGCGCGCGACTCGCAGCCGCTCGCGCACGCGCCGAGCATGCTGCGCTACACCGAGCGCTGGAGCGCCGAGATCGATGGCCTCGATGCCAGCGCCGTGTACCTATGCGGCGATCGGCTGATCGTCGCGGCGCAAAAGCTCACGCTCGCGCTCTCGCGTGTCGATGGCCAAGTGTTGTGGTCGCAGCCGAGCGCAGGCGCTTCCACGATGATGGCCGGCCGCGCGCTCGTACGACTTTTGCCGGATGGGCAAATCGAGCTGCACGAGATCGAAGACGGCGCGTGCATCGCGCGCTCGCAGATCACCCCGCGCGCAGGCAGCGGCGCAGTCGGGCTCTTCGCCGGAGGCAGCGACTTGCCGCCGATGGCGATCCTGACCGAAGGTCGCTCGAGCGTCGTCGCGATCGACGTGCGCACGGGGCAGCCGCGCTGGCGCCGCAAGCTGCGCGGCGATACCGGCGTGCAGCTTTGTCGCTCCGGCCGCGTGCTGGTGATGACGGCCGGTGGCGGCGCGATCGATGCCGTCGACATCGCGACCGGCGAGGTCGTGTGGCGCTACAGCGATACCGTGCGCTTCGGTTTGAAGCCTGCCGTGTGCGGCGAGACCGTGGTCGCAGTCGCAGGCGAGCCGGGCGGCGGCCAGGGCTCTGCGTTCGGCATCGACCTCTACACCGGCAAGCTGGTCTTTCAGCACGAGCTGCCCGCCGCGCCGAGCTCCGAGCCGATCGACGCGAACGGCACCGCGATCTTGCCTTACGGTCGCTCGCGCAACGCGCGCTTGCTCGCGCTGCGCGGCGCGAGCGGCGAGGTGCTGTGGGACGAAGCCGATCCGGGCCTCGACAACGGCGCGCAGGTGCTGTGCGTCGACGATGCGCTGATCGTGAATGCACCGTCGGGCCGCGTGCTCGCGCTCGATCTCTGCAGCGGCAAGACGCGCTGGTCGCGTGCGGTTTCGAACCCGCTCACCGACGACGTGCCGCGCCAGCTCGAGCCGGTGCTGCGCCAAGGCGCGCTGTTCGTGCCGTCGGCGCAAGTCCAGGTGCTACGCCCGAGCGATGGCTCCGTGCTCAGCGAGCCGAGCTGCGACCTCGTCCCAGATTGCCTGCGCGTCGATGAGCGCGCGTACTTCTACGTCGCCGAAGAGAGCGGCCACCTACGCGCCTACGCGCCAGCCCCGCACCTCCGACTGGTAAAGTAAGCGAAAGGTGATCGCGTTCGATTTGGATGCGAAAGCGAGCGCGCCCGCAGGAAAAACCGGAACAATACTTCCTGTATTGTGAGGATTTTTCCGAGGACGTAAGCCGCTCTCGCGTCCAAAGCGGACGCGATCACAAGACGCGGTGTTTCAAGCTCGGTAGCGAAGTGCGGATGCGTCCGAGCACCGCGTGATCGATCGAGGCGAGCGCGTAGCCCTCCCCTTCGCCGCATTCGGCGAGGATCGTGCCCCACGGATCGCAGATCAGCGCGTGCCCGTATGAAACGCGCGTACCGAAGTGCCGCCCGGTCTGCGCCGCCGCGATCACGTAGCACTGCGACTCGATCGCGCGCGCGCGCAACAGCACGTGCCAATGATCCTTGCCGGTCGTGAGCGTGAACGCTGAGGGAATCGTCAGCGCGATCGCGCCCTGATCCACGAGCTTGCGATACAGCTCCGGAAAGCGAACGTCGTAGCAAACGCTCAAGCCGAGCTTGCCGAACGCGGTCTCGGTCACGACTGCTTCGGTGCCTGCCTCGACGCCCGCAGACTCCTTGAGCACCGTGCCGTCGGGAAGATCCACGTCGAACAAGTGGATCTTGCGATACACAGCTCGCACCGATCCGTCGGTCCCGATGTGCACGCACGCGTTGCGCACGCGCTTGGGGTCGGGCGTTTTTTCATAGAAGCCACCGAGCACCAGCTCCGCGCCGCGCTCGCGCGCGAGCTTCTGACAGCGCTCCAAGATCGGGCCGCCTTCCGGCAGCGACTCCGAGATCTTGAACTTGCCGTCCTCGGGCCCGAGATACGCAAAGCATTCCGGCAGCACCACCAGCACCGCGCCGTCACTGATCGCTTCGTTGGCGAGCGCGAGCGCGATCGTCAGGTTCTTCTCGACGTCATCGGTCGACGTCATCTGGACCGCTGCGACCTTGTGCTTGGTGGGCATGGGCGGGAGCTTGCAGTTCCGCGCGCTCGCGTCAACTGCGAGCGGCTAACCCGAACACTTGTCGCGCCAGCGCGTCGAGGTCGTTGAGCTCGGCGTAGTAGCTGAGGTTGCCGTCGATCCACAGCTTCGCGAGCCCGTGCGCTTGTGCCCACGCGACGGTCGCGCGCGCCGCGAGCTCGTCCTCACTCGGATCGCCGGGCGTTACCGCGCGCACGCAGTCCAGCAGCAGCTGATACGACTCGAGCGAAGCGGTGAGCAGATCCGCATCGTTCTTGCGCAACAGATCCGGTCGAAACATCACCTCGAAGTACGCGCGGTGCTCGGCCGCGAACATCACGTACGCCCAACCGAGCCAACTGAAGCGCGACATCGGATCCTCGCCGCCGCGCGCTGAGCCCTGGCGCTGCGCTTCGGTGAAACGCTTGAAGCCGTCGGTCGCGAGCGCGGTGAGCAAGCCCGCCTTGTCGCCGAACGGATGCGCCGGCGCCGCATGCGAGACGCCCGCGCGCCGCGCGACCTCGCGCAGGCTCAGCGCCGACGCACCTTGCTCCTGCACGATCTCGAGCGCCGCTTTCAGCAGGGCTTCCCGCAGGTTGCCGTGGTGGTAGCGGGGCTTGTTCTTAGCGCTGTCGCGCCGGAGCTCCCCTTCGGATCGCACGGCGCCTTTCTTCGGTTGCTTCTTTTTCTCGGTCACCCGCGCATTCTACGACTTGACACCGTCAAGATTGACGGCCATCTACATCTTGTCATCGTCAAGATG
>JAYUYY010000652.1:0-4353 GCA_043752225.1 Sandaracinaceae bacterium
TCGGCGTTCGCCGTGCTGCTGCGCGTGCTGCTCGTCAGCTTCGGCGATCCGCTCAGCTCGAGCGCGACCAGCGGCTGGCCCGCGGCGCTCGAGGGCCTCGCGATCGCGAGCATCGTCGTCGGTAATCTAGCGGCGGTGCGTCAAGCTAGCGTCAAGCGCATGCTCGCGTACTCGTCGATCGCGCACGCGGGCTACGTGCTCGTCGGACTGACCGCCATGTTCGAGCCAAAGTCGCGCGCGCAAGCCGTGTCCTCGGTGCTCTACTACCTCGCGGCGTACACTGTCTCGAACGTGCTCGCGTTCGGCTCGCTGATCGCGGTCGGGTCGGCCGGCAAAGAAGCGGTCAGCTACGAGGACCTCGCCGGCGTTGGCCGCCGCCATCCGGTCGTCGCGTTGCCGTTCATCCTCGGCGTGCTCTCGCTGATGGGCTTCCCGCCGACCGCGGGCTTCTTCGGCAAGTGGTACGTGTTCAGCGCCGCGCTCAGCACCGGCGACACGCTCGTGCCGCTGGTCGTGATCGCGGTGCTCGGCAGCCTCGTCGGCGCGTATTACTACCTGCGCGTGCTCGTGCTGATGTTCATGAAGGAGCCCGAGCCCGGCGCGCCGCTCGCGGTGCCGATGCGCTCCGGCTACGTCGTCACGGCGCTCGCGATCAGCGGCACGCTCGTGCTCGCGATGGGCGTTCTGCCGAGCAGCTACGTCGACCTCGCCATCGCGGCGGCCAAGTCGCTCGTGTAATCATGCGCCGCATGACCGCTGCTCGTTCTCTGCTCTGGGTCGCAACCTTCCTCGCGTTCGGCATCGGTTGCGGGAAGGGTGGCTGCGTCGAGCGCGCGACCTCGTCCGCTGCATCGCCTACGTCGCCGTCGTCGCTCACGACGCGGCCCTCGGTAGAGCCTGCGGCTGCGCCCGAGGGCCTTGTCGAGGGCTCGGTCCGGCTCGCCGAAGGCGTTGAGCCGCCCGCGTTCACGCCCGATCAAATGGAGCGCCAGGTCCTCGATCACACCAAGCGCGGTGAATGGCCACAGAGCTGCACGCCGCCGCGGATCGACGACAGCAAGCCGATGCGCGCGACCCCTGACGGCAAGCTCTCTGGCGTCATCGTCGCGGTCAGCGACTTCAAGCAAGCGCCCAAGCGCGGCCCGCGCGTACACGATGTGGTGATCCGCGATTGCCGTCTCACGCCGTCGACGATTGTCGCGATGAAGGGCGACAAGCTGCGCGTGACCAGCGAGGTCAGCTTCCCGTTCATGCCCGCGTACGGACCGCCCGACGCGCTGCGCACGCTCACGCCCGGCCAGACCTACGAGGTCATCCTCGACAAGCCAGGCGCCAATCCGCTGACCTGCGGCTTCACGGCTCCGTGCGGTCGTACCGACGTCATCGTGCTCTTGCATCCGCTCGCCACCGTGACCGATGAAAAGGGCGACTTCCGGATCGACTCGTTCCCCGCGAACGAGCGCGTTACGGTCACGGCATGGCATCCCTTGCTGGCCGTGAGCGAAACCAAGATCGAGATCGCGCCGGGCGACACCAAGCGCATCGAGCTGGTCGTGAAGCACGCGCCAGCGCTTCCCGAGCCTGCGCCTTCCGCACAACCCACCGCTCCCGCGCCTGCGCAGCCAGCCGCGCCTGCACAGCCAGCCGCGCCTGCGCAACCCAAGCCCTGATCGCGTGCATGCTCGCGCTCGCGGGCTGCGCGGACGATGAGACGATCGACGTTGCGGTGCCCGAGCCGCGCGACGCAGCGCAAGACGCTTCGGCCGACGCAGATAGCCTTGATGAAGACGCGGGCGACGATGCCGCGATCGACGCCGGCCCACTGGCACCGGCCGTGGTGCGCGGCGAAGACTATGTCTTCTTTCCGGAGCTCACACCCGAGGGCGACGGCGAGCTGATCGTCTCGTTCTCCGTGCCGCGCGGTGCGCGCTCGTTCGTCTTGACCGTCTCGCCTGCGAGTGCGCGCCGAGTGCTGCTCGTCAGCTTGCGCGGCCCCGGCGAAACGCTGCTCTTCGACGCGCTCGCCGACGAGCCGAGCGGCCCGCTCGCAAACGCAACCACGTACAACATCGAGAAGAGCCTCGCGATGTCCGTGCTCTATCCGAACGCACCCGATGCGCCGTTCGAGCCCGGCACCTATCGAGCGCGGATCTTCCTCGACGACGTCGCGAGCGATGCGGATGCAACCGCGAGCGCGGACATCGTCTTTGGCCGACCGATCGACGACGCCGAGGAGCGCGCGCTCGGCATTCAACTGTGGGTTGCACCCGGCGCCGCGCTGAACGCGGACGACGTCACAGGCGACGCCCCGTGGCTCGACGCGATCGCGGAGATGCGTTCGATCTTGGACACTGCTGGCTTGCCGGTCGCGGCAGTGGGCGTCGCAGATCTCGGCGCGGCGGATCAAGATCTGTCCGTCATTGATGGTCCAGCGGCGGTGCACGCGATCCTCGACGAGCTCGAAGGCCGTGAAGGCCGGCTCGTTCATCTCGTGCTCGTCGATCGCATCATGTCCGCTACAGGTGCCACCGTGCAGGGCAAGACCACCGGCATCCCAATCGCTCCACCGCATGCAGAGCTCGCGCGTCGCGGCGCGATCTTCATCAGCCTCGAGAGCTTGCCCGTCGAAGCAACGCGCACCGGCGAGCTGCTCGCGCATGAGATCGCTCACGCACTCGGCCTGCAGCACACGAGCGAGGCGGACGGCATGCACCACGATCCGCTCAGCGACACGCCCCAGTGCCCCGCTGATCGCGCGACGTTCGAGACGACTTCCGGTGAGCTGCTCTTGAGCGTCGACGATTGCGCCGACCTCGATGGCAACAACCTGCTCTTCTACACGTCGCCGGAGGACGACGCGGAGCAACGTCTACTGAGCGCGGACCAAGTCTGGGTCTTGACGCGCAACCCGACGGTGTTCTGACGTGACGAGGACTCGCGCTTCGACATCTGAAGTCCAAGCTCAGGTGATGAGCTGCAAACCGCCTGAGCACTGCGACGGAAAGCAGAAGGGCAGCCCCGTGAGAGGCTGCCCTTCCAGTGGCCGGTTGTTAAGCCGGCTCGCGAAGCGCTAACGCGCGAGCGTCAGCGCTTTGCTTTCATTCGGTGATCACTGGCCGTCGCAGAAGAGCGACTCGAACGGCTGCGCGGATTGGTTGCAGAGGAACTGGTCGTGCACTTGGTAGCAATAGCCGCTGCCGTTGTAGCCGTTGAGGCAGTCGAGACCGTTGAAGAACGGCTTGCACGCCTGACCAGGCAGCTTCTGCTTCGCACACTTGCCAGCGGTCTCACCGGCAGGGTGGTTGCAGAAGAGCTCGTCTTCGCAGGTGTCTTGGGTTTGATCGGCGGTGTCGCAGTCTGCGCCTTCTTCGACCTTGGGCGCGCACGCGTAGGACGTCGGCACCTGCGAATTGGAATTGGGCTGACACCAACCGCTTGCGCAGTAGCTGTCGTAGCCGCCGCAATACACGCCGTTCGCGAAGCCGGCTTCATAGTCGAAGCACTCCGATACCAAGCCAGCGCCGTCGCCATCGATGTCGATGCAGTCCAGCGCATCCTCACAGACCGGATCCAAAATGTTGGTGTACGTGCATGGGTCGCCCGAGCCCGCCTTGGCCTGGCAGGTGTCCGTGGTGTCATCGACGCAGACGGTTCCCGGGGCGCACTCGCGCTGGGTGATGTCAGTCAGGTCGCAGTTTGCGCCCACGGCCAAGTACGGCTTGCAGACGGGAGGTGCCGCTGCATTGCAGTACTGGTTGTTCGGGCACTCTTCGTCCGCACCGGTGGTGCACGGAGCGTTCGTGGGCACCGTCTGCTTCGGACGGCACACGTCGAAGGGAGCGGTGTCGTCGTCGCCCGGATCGTTGTCGCAGAATCCGGTTCCGCAGCTGTCGTGATAGGCGTCTAGATCGCACACGGTTCCCGTCGGGATCTCAGGCTCGCATGCGGCTGATCCAATCACCCGGTTGTAGTTGCCGTAGTCGCAGTAGAAGCCGTCAGCGCACGGGTTCGCCTGGTCGCCGTACTCGTCGCAGTCGTCGCCATTGCAGTTGCAAAGCGCCGCGCACTGACCGGCGCTGTCGCAGAAGCTGCTCTCGCACGTCTCATCGGTAAACGATAAGACGATGGGCTCCGTACCGCAGTCTTCGCCCACCGCGAGAAGGTCGGCGGCGCATTCAAAAGCCTCATCGTCGGGGTCGAAGTCGCCGCACGCGCCGCTCGAGCATTCCTCGTTGTAGAGGTGGTCCGTGCAGTCCTCGCCCGCCTCAATCGCCACTGTGCAAACGCCCGTGTAAGACTCAGGCCCTGGCGTGAACGTTAGGTCGAGCGCGGGGATCTCGGTGAGGTTGCAGA
>JAYUYY010000653.1:0-4345 GCA_043752225.1 Sandaracinaceae bacterium
CTCGACACGTGGTTCAGCTCGGCCCTGTGGCCGTTCTCGACGCTGGGCTGGCCGCAGCAAACACCCGACCTCGCGCGCTTCTATCCGACCAGTGATCTCGAAACCGGATCGGACATTCTGTTCTTCTGGGTCGCGCGCATGATGATGATGGGCATCCACTTCATGGGTGAGCCGCCGTTTTCGCGCGTGCTGCTGTCCGGAATGGTCACGGACGAGCGCGGCCAGAAGATGAGCAAGGTGAAGGGCAACGTCATCGATCCGCTCGACGTGATCGGCGGCGCGACGGCCGATGAGATCGGCGCCAAGGCTCAAAAGAGCGGCGCGACGCAGTCGGGCATCGACTACTTGAGGAAGACCTATCCCGAGGGCTTTCCCGCGTATGGCGCCGACGCACTTCGCTTTACGTTGCTCTCGTACTCACCGCAGACCGCGAAGATCGCGCTGTCGATCAAGCGCATCGAGGGCTACCGCAACTTCTGCAACAAGCTCTGGAACGCGGCGCGCTACGCGCTGATCTCGCTCGAGGCCGATGGCGCGCCGTACGTCACGCCGAGCGCGCGACCTACGCCGAAGACGCTTGCGAATCGCTACATCCTTTCGCGGCTCTCGGCCGCGATCACGACCGCGCGCGAAGGCGTCGACACATATCGCTTGGATGAAGCGGGCGCGGCGCTCTACCGCTTCGTGTGGAACGAGCTGTGCGATTGGTACCTCGAGCTGAGCAAGCCGTTGCTCGCGAGCGCCGATGCGGCCGTGGCGGCCGAGACGCGCGCGACGCTCGCGTACGTGATCGAAGCCACCCAGCGCGCGCTTCATCCGATGATGCCGTTCGTCACCGAAGAGATTTGGCAGCGCTTGTCGAAGGCCGAAGGTGCGGAGCGGAGCATCATGCTCGCGCGCTATCCGGAGGCCGAGATCGACGGGCTGCTCGATCCGGTCGCGGAGCAGGAGATGACGCGGCTGCAAGCCGTGATCGTGGCGTTGCGCACGATGCGCGCCGAGCACGAGGTGCACCCGCGGGTGACGCTCGATGTCGAGCTGCGCGCGGCCAACGAGCCGAGCGCTGCGGCGCTGCAAATCGAGCAAGCTGCGATCGCGACGCTGTGCAACGCGCGCGTCCAGATCAACGCTCTGCAGGGCGCGGCCGCCGAAGATCATGCGGTCGCGGTGGCCGAAGGCGTGACCGTGCTGGTGCCGCTGGCTCAGCTCGTCGATCCGGCCAAGGAGCGCGAGCGCCTCGAGCGTGATCTCAAGAAGCTCACCAAAGAGCTCGAGAGCGTGCAAAAGAAGCTCGGAAACGCCGGCTTCGTGGAGCGCGCGCCCGCGGCGGTCGTGGCCGAAGAGCGCACACGGCTCGAGGAAATGGGGTCTGCGCTGGTCCGGCTCGAGGCAGCCCTCAAGAAGCTCAACTGATTTGGTGTAGCGTAGGCGCACCGTGTCTGCCGCCCTCGAGCTCGGCTGCGCTTTCCTCGATATCGCGCCCATCCGCACGCGCTTGTGGGCGGTCTTCGAGCTGCGCGCGCCGTACGCGCTGCATGCGCTGTGCTGGTCGGGTCCGGACTCGAGCGTGCGTGACGCGCTGCACGACAGTCCGCTGCTCGCGCGCGAGCTGACCGCGCACGCGTGGCCGGAGTCGATCGGGGATCTGCTCGAGCGCTATTTCCGGGGCGAGGACGTCGAGCCCACGACGCTTGCAGTCGCGCCGAGCGGGACCGCTTTCCAGCTGCGGGTTTGGAACGCTTTGCGCAGCGTGCCGCGCGGCCAGGTGCGCAGCTATGCGGGCATCGCGAACGACCTCGGCCAACCGCGGGCGACGCGCGCGGTCGGCGGCGCGAACGGGCGCAACCCGATCGCGGTCGCGATCCCCTGCCATCGCGTGGTCGAGACCGGCATGCAGCTCGGCGGCTACAGTGGCGGCCTGCATATCAAGCGTTTCTTGCTGGAGCTCGAAGGTGCTCGCATCACCGGAGATCGCGTCCAGCCGGGGCAGCTCGAGCTGCTATGAGCACGTCCGCGCCGATCCGGAGCCAACCTGCACGAGGCTCGCGCGTTCCTGACGCGGTGGCTCCGCGCACGCCTCAAGCGGGACGCGTGCGCCGCGTTCCATGGGGCTGGCTCTTGACCATCCCGGGGCTGGTGCTCGCGTCGAGGACGGCCAATCCCATGCCGACCATGGCGGCGGTCGCGAGCTTGGCCGTGATCGTCGCGCTGCTCTCGAAAAAGGGTTTACCGCCGGTTCTTGTCTTCGTCGGTGGCACGCAGTGGCTTCAAGGGGCGCTAATGGTGCTGCACGCCAATACGCTCGGCGTCGAAGTTTGGACGCTCTCGTACTCGCATCACATCGAATCGGCGACCTACCTCACGCTGGCGTGGGTGCCGTCCTTGGCATTCGGCATTTGGCTCGTGTTGCGGACCATCTCCGACGAGCGCATCGCGCGCGTGAACGACGCCCACTTCAACTTGCGCAAGCTGTTGATCGTCTACGTCGCGTGGAGCGTGGCGTTGCAGCTAGCGACCGTGCTGGCGCCTCAGCAGGCGCAGCAAGTGATCAGCGCGCTCGGAATGCTGCGCTGGGCGGTCGTTTTCGCCGTGTTCAGCTGGGCGATCACGCACCGGCGTGCGCGCTGGCTGCTCGTTGCGCTCGTGGTGATCGAAGTCGGGGTCGGATTCTTGTCGTTCTTCTCGAGCTTCAAGACGCCGCTCTACGTGCTGGCGCTCGCGCTCGCCAACGTCGGTTATCGCCCGACCGTCCGCCAGTACGTGGCGCTCGCGCTCGTCGGCGCCGCGACCCTCTATCTAGGCGTGATCTGGTCGTCCGTGAAGATGGACTATCGCGACCGACTCAACGCCGGATCGGGTCAGCAGACGGTCGTCGTCAAGACCGAGGATCAGATCCGCGAGTTCTCGGATCTAGTCGGTACGCTCGATAGCGCGCAGCTCTCACGCGGTGTCGACAAGTTGGTCGAGCGCATCGCATACGTCGAGTACTTCTCGTTCGTGCTCGACTACGTGCCCGGTGTGCATCCGCACGAAGAGGGGCGCTTGTGGACGAGCGCGCTGGCGCACGTCGCGACGCCGCGCTTTTTCTTTCCAGAGAAGGAAGGGCTCGAGAGCGACACGCTGGTGGCCGAGCGCTACACCGGCCTCAATCTGCAGAGCGGCCGCTCGACCTCGATCGCGCTGGGCTTGCCCGCCGAGACGTATGTCGACTTTGGCGAGCACTGGATGTTCGCGGTCGCGGTCCTGCTCGGCGTTATGTACGGCTTGACGTTCCGCTACTTCATCTTGCGCGAGCATGCTGGTCTGCTTGCGCAGGGCTTCGCAGTCGCCACGCACTTGGGGCTCCAGACCCTCGAGTCGAGTCCGAGCAAGGCGATCGGCGGTCACCTTTCGATCTTCATGATCGCGTTCGTGATTTGGCACATCGCGGCCATTCCGCTCATGCGCTACCTGAAAGAGAAGTAGCCGTCGTTCACGCTTTGGCGGTGCCCCATGTCTTGCCACAGCCGATGTCGACGACCAGCGGGACCTCGAGCGCGATCACGTTCTGCATCTCGCTGCGGAGAATGCTTTCGAGCGCTTCACGCTCGGCAGGCGGCGTCTCGCATACGATTTCATCGTGCACGGTCAGCAGCATGCGGCTCTGCAAGCCTTGCTTCTCGATCGCGCGCGCGATGCCGAGCATGGCGAGCTTGAGGATGTCGGCCGCGGTGCCTTGGATCGGCGTATTGCGCGCCACGCGCTCGGCCGCTTGGCGGCGCACGCGATCAGGGCTCGCAAGGTCGGGCAGCTTGCGGACGCGTCCGGCGAGCGTTCGCACCTCGCCGGCGGCGCGCGCTTCTTCGATGATCCGCTCCATGAACGCCTTCACGCCCGCGTACTGAAGGAAGAACGCTTCGATGTAGCGGCCCGCTCGAGCGCGCTCGATTCGCAGGTTGCGCGCGAGCGCGAACTGGGTCTGGCCGTAGATCACCGCGAAGTTCACGGTCTTGGCTTGCCCGCGCATCTCGCGCGTGACGCCCGCGTCGTCGACCTCGAAGAGCGCGCGTGCCGTGCGCGTATGGACGTCGGCCGCGGTGCGAAAGGCGTCGAGCAGCTCGGGATCACGGCTCAAATGGGCGAGCACGCGCAGCTCGATCTGCGAATAGTCGGCGGACATCATCAGCCAACCCTCCTCGGGCACGAACGCATCGCGGATCAGCCGGCCGGTCTCGCTGCGGATCGGGATGTTCTGCAGGTTCGGATCGCTCGAAGACAAGCGCCCTGTCGCAGCGACGGCTTGCCTGAAGTCGGTGTGAATGCGTCCGGTCTTCGCGATCACCTGCTTGGGCAACGAGTCGATGTA
>JAYUYY010000654.1:0-10741 GCA_043752225.1 Sandaracinaceae bacterium
CTTGGATCGCGCCCACTCGAGCGCGCTCGGCCGCGCTGACCCGCGGCTCGAGCCACTCCGAAGCGCGTTCAGCGAGCGCCTCGAGCGTGCTCGCCAGCACCCAATGCAGCACGAGCACGACCGGGAACAGCGCGAACAGCCCGATGCCGAGGCTCGCGACCCATCCCCAAATGCGTGCACCGGTTGGCAACGCGCCCGCAGCCAGCGTGAGGCTCGCGTCGAGCAGCCAGACGAACGTGCCAAATTGTGCCGCTCGCCGCGCCGACGGTCCGAGGCGCAGCGCATGCACGGCACTGCGAGTCCACGTGCCGAGTGCTCTCGGGCCTGCGCCGTTCGTTTTGGGCGCGGTTGGCACAGCCTCGGGCGACATCGCGCGCGGAGTATACGCGCCGCTGCTCGTGTAGATAGCCCAACCCGGCTTTGGCGCCGGACTTGCTCCGCACTTGCGACTCGCCACGGAAAAGTGCCATGCCTACGCGCATCGTGACCCGCCCCCGATCGAATTTCTCGCAGTCCCGCAGCGTTCGCGCGCTGGGTTTCTCGCAGTCCCGCAGCGCTTACGCGCTGCTTTGGCAGCTCGCCATCGGGGCGTTGCTCATGAACGCGGTCGTGAGCGAAGGCCTGGCGCAGACGCCGCCTGTCGCTCCGGCACCCGCTGCGGCTCCAACCGCGCCGGCTGACCCGAACGCGTGCTCCGACGTCGATGCTGTGCGCAGCGGCCGCGTTTCGGGCGTCGGCCTCGAAGGCTCTGCGCCGCGCGTGCAAGACGCGGCGCTCCTGCAAGAAGGCGTGGGCTGGGACTCACCGGGCGCGGTCAAGATCAAGGCCGTCACCGGCAAGCTCACCATCGATCTACGCAGCATGCGCACGCTCCAGCACTTCGTGTTGCAGGGCGACGACAACGACACCTACGTGATCGAGGGCTCCGAAGACGGCATCGCGTGGAAGCCGGTTTGGAACGCGCCGGTCAGCTCCGTCGGACAAGGTCTGCGCACGCGGTTCGGCTCGGCACCGGCGCCAGTGCAAGCGCGCTTTCTGCGCGTGTCAGGCGTCGGCGGCGACACCTTCTACTCGGTGTCGGAGCTGCGCGCGTACTGCGCAAAGCCCAAGCCGTGGGGTCCCAAGCTGAGCTATCCGCCCGAGAAGACCGGTTGGGCGTGGATCGACAACCCGCGCATGGTCTTCGTCAAGGCCGTGCTCGCGACGCTCGGCACGCTGCTGCTGCTCTCGTATTGGCTGTTGCGCAAGCGCCCGCACGTGTTTCTGAAGACGCGCAACGTCACGCTCGCGCTCGTCGGCATCTTGTCGTTCGCGAGTTGGTGGAACCTCGGCCACTATCACTTCGATCACTACGAGCACATCTGGGAGCACTATCACTATTACATCGGCGCCAAGTACGGCCCCGAGCTGCGCTATGCGCGCCTGTATGAGTGCACGGCCGCAGCCGACCTCTCCGACGGCCTTCGCTTCCGGGTGAAGAAGCGCAAGATGCGCGACCTCGCGCATTCCAACGAGCTCGGCACCAGCGAGGCGATCATCAAAGATCCGACGCGCTGCACCAGCCACTTCAGCAAAGAGCGCTGGGAAGAGTTCCGCAAGGACATCCGCTTTTTCCGCGGGCGGTTCTCCGCCGATCGTTGGGACCAGTCGCAAAACGATCACGGCTACAACGGCACGCCGGTGTGGGCGATCGCCGGGCGCTTACTCACCGATTACGGCGAGCTCAACTGGGAGAAGATCCAGCGCATCGCGTGGATCGACTCCGCGCTGCTGGTCGTCATGTGGATCGGCGCGCTGTGGGCGTTCGGGTGGCAGGCGACCTGCGCGGCGCTGATCTATTGGGGCACTAATTTCCCCGCACGGTTCTATTGGAACGGCGGCTCGATGCTCCGGTACGACTGGATCATGTGGATCGTCCTAGGCATCTGCTTTCTCAAGAAGGACAAGCCGTTCTTGGGCGGCGCGGCGCTCACCTACGCGACGCTGCTGCGCGTCTTCCCGGGCTTCATCGTGGCGGCGGTGATCCTCAAAGTGCTCGCCGCGATGGTGCGCGAGCGGCGCTTCTTCTTGTCGCGCACGCATCAGTGGTTCGCGGCCGGCTGCATCGCCGCGATGTTGGTGCTGATCCCAGCGTCCAGCTGGGCGACCGGCGGTCTCGATGCGTGGCCTGAGTTCGCACAGAACAGCCAGAAGCACTTGAAGACCGCGCTCACCAACAACATGGGCCTCAAGACGGTGCTCGGCTACGACTTCCCGACCCGCGCCATCCACATGCGCGACGACAGCACCACCGATCCGTTCAAGGGTTGGAAGGACGCGCGCGGCTTCTACTACGACGCGAGCAAGCCGGTGTTGTTCGCACTGCTCTTGCTGTTCTGCGTGATGCTGGGACGCGCAGGCGATCGCGAGCCGGATTGGTCGGCCGCATCCATGGGCACGGGCCTGATCGTGATCTCGTCGGAGCTGACCTGTTATTACTATGGGTTCCTCCTGACCTACGGCTTCTTATGGCGTCGCCACAAATGGCCGGCGATCATCATGAGCGGGTTGGCAGCGGTCACCTGCGCGGTCTCCGAGCTGCCGTGGAACGACGATCACTTCGCCGCGATGAGCCTCGCGACCGTGATCGCGATCTTCGTCAGCGTCTGGATCGTCGCGTTCGGAAAGCGCGAGCCCGTGACCGTTGAGCCGCCGATCGCAGCGGAGAAACTCGATCAGTCGCGCGCGCTGCAGGTCGGATACGAGCCGAGCACGCGCCAATAGCTCGTGTACGCGCGCATCCGCGAGAGCGCGCTCTGCACCGCCGTGCTCTCGCGGTTGCCCTCGAAGTCGACGTAGAACAAGTACTCGAACGGCGAGCCCGGGCGCGGTCGCGCCTCGAGCTTGGTCAGGTTCAAGTTGAGCTCCGCGAGCACGTTCAAGCAACGCACCAGCGCGCCCTGCTCGTGGCGCGTCGAAAAGATCAGCGAGGTCTTGCACGCGATGCGCTCGTCGAAGCGCAGCGGGCTGCGGCTGACCACCATGAAGCGCGTGAAATTTTCCTTCTGGTTGGCGATGTTGCGCGCGATCACGTGCAAGCCGTAGAGCTGGCCCGCGCGCTCGCTCGCGACCGCCGCGTGCGCCGGGTCGCCTTCGTCGCGCACGCGCATCACGCTCATCGCGGTGTCGGTGAACGACTCGATCGTGCAGCCGGCGAGCCCCGACAAGTACACCGAGCACTGCGCGAGCGCTTGCGGATGCGAGTACACGCGCTTGAGCGTTGTGGGCGAGACCTCGCCGAGCGCGAGCAAGCAATGCTCGACCCGTAAGACCTCTTCGCCGACCACGCACAGATCGGTCGCGGTCAGCGCGTCGAACGCTTCGTTCACCGAGCCCGCGGTGGTGTTCTCGACCGGCAGCATCCCGTAGTCGGCAGCGCCCGCTTGCACCGCCTCGAGCATGCCGCCGAAGCTCGCGTGGCCTTGCGAGACGAGCTTGCTGCGTACGCCGCCGAAGTGCCGCTCTGCCGCAATTTGGCTATACGCGCCATCGGTGCCTTGATAGGCGACGCGCACCGGATTCTTCGAGCGCAGCTCGGGGTTTTGGCTGTCGACCAGGTGGTGCTGCTGCAAGCGCAATGAGTAATCGAGCAGCTCGCCCCAGACGCGCTGCACGAGATGCGCCGAGAGGCCGTGGCTCTTTGCCAGGTCCGACAGCCGCGCCAGCTGGTTCTGCTCGCGCAGCAGATCGCGCACCGCGAGGTCGGTCGAGGCCTTGAGCCGTGCGACCTCGTCGATCGCGCGCTCGCGCTCGGCGACCGCGTGCAAGATCCGCGTGTCGAGCGCATCGAGCTGCGCGCGCAGGCGCTGCAAAGGTGTCGGACCGCGCAACGTACGGGCGGTGCGACCCGGACGACGAGGTGTGCGCGAACGGGCGGGCGCGCCTGCAGCAGTGCGCTTGGACGAGGCTTTCCGAGCCATGGCCGGGGACTGTACTCCGAATCAGCTCCGAAGCAGCGCGGACTACGGAACCAGGATCAGCTTGCCGTTGACCTCGCGCGCTTCGAGCGCGCGCAGGGCGAGCGCGGCCTCGCTCAGCGGACGCACGGCGTGGATGTGAGGCCGCACGCCGTGCTGCTCGTGCAACGCGAACAGCGCCTGCATCGCGCCTTTGAGCCGCTCGGGCGCGTGCTCGTGATAGCTGCCGAGGTTCACGCCGATCACCGCGATGTGCTTCAGCATGACTCGATTGAGCGCGACGCTCGGGATCGTGCCCGACGCAAAGCCGATCACCAGCAGCCGCCCGCCCCACGCGATGTGCTTGAGCGAGCCATCGGTGATCGCGCCGCCGACCGAGTCGTAGACCACGTCGGCGCCGCGCTTGCCTGTCAGCTCGCGCACCTGCGCCGGCCAGTCTTCATCGCCCGTGCACACGGTCGCGTCGGCCCCTTGCGCGCGGCACAGCTCGAGCTTCTCGGGCGTGCTCGCAGCCGCTATCACCTTCGCACCGAGCGCCTTACCGATCTGAAGCGCAGCGAGCCCCACGCCGCCGGCCGCAGCGTGCACCAGCAGCGTCTCGCCGGCGCGAAGCTGCGCGCGATCGACCAACGCCAGATACGAGGTCTGGTACACGACGCCAAAGCCCGCCGCGGTCGCCGCCGACATCCCGGCTGGGACCGCATGGACGCGGCGGGCATCCGCGACCGCGACCGACGCATAGCCACCGTGGCTGAGCTGCGCGAGCACGCGCTCGCCGGGTTTTACGTCAGTGGCCTGCGTACCCGCGAGCGCGTCCCCAA
This sequence comes from Sandaracinaceae bacterium, assembly GCA_043752225.1. Taxonomy (GTDB): domain Bacteria; phylum Myxococcota_A; class Polyangia; order Polyangiales; family JAFGIB01; genus JAYUYY01. The sequence goes on from JAYUYY010000654.1 coordinate 4,778, forward strand.
CCTTGAGTACGACGCCCGAAACCTCGCTGCCCGGTGCGAAAGGCAGCGCCGGCTTCACCTGATACTTGCCGCGGCAGATCAGCAGATCGGCGTAGTTGCAGCCGATCGCCTCGACCGCGATCGACACCTCCCCGGCTTGCGGCTGTGGGTCGGGCAGCTCCGTGCGTTCGAGCATTTCGGGCTCGCCGAGCGCCCGCATCAGCATCGCGTGCATGCCATTCGTGTAACGCGTGCCGTTTCGGAAGGAAACGTTTCGGAAGGGAATGACTCGAATCCGGCGATCGAATTTGATAGACCGTCGGTCATGCACGCGCGGCTTCACGAGCTCAGCGAGCAGCCTCGCCACATCGCGATCATCTGCGGAGGCGCGGTCTCGGGCTCCGAAGCGGCCGCTGCATGCGTCGAGCGCGGCATCTACGCGATCGTGATCGAGCAGAACCCGCGACCGTACGGCAAGATCGAAGACGGTCTGCCGCGCTGGCACGACAAGCTGCGCGCCAAAGAATACGAGCGCATCGACGAGAACTTGAGCAAGCCGGGCGTGTGCTTCGTGCCGTGCACGAAGATCGGCCTCGACCTCTCGTTCGAGCGCGTCGTGCGCGCTTGGGGTGCGAGCACGATCTTGCTCGCGAACGGTGCGTGGCGCGATCGACCGTTGCCGGTCAGCGTGCCGGTGGGCGTCGACTTGGTCGCGAGCGGGCTCGTCTATCAAAACCCGTTCGTGTACTGGTTCAACCACAACGAAGATCCGGGTTACGCAGGCGCCACGTACCGCGTCTCCGATGACGCGATCGTGATAGGCGGCGGGCTCGCGTCGGTCGACGTGATCAAGATCATCAACCTCGAGCTGTATCGCTCGGCGTTGCGCCAGCGCGGCATCGAAGTGTCGGTCGTCGAGATGGAGCACCAGGGCATCCCCGACACGCTCGCCAAGCACGGCCTCACGCCCGAAGCGGTCGGCGTGCGCGGCGGCACGCTGTTCTATCGGCGCCGCGTGCGCGACATGCCGCTGGCGTTTGCCAAAGCCGGCGCGACACCGGAGCAGGTTCTGAAGGTCGAGACCGTCCGCGAAAAGATGGTCGGCATCTTGAAACAGAAGTTCTGCGTGCGCGTGCAGGACTGCGCTGCGCCGCTTTCGCCGATCCTCGAGAACGGCAAGCTCGTGGGCCTGACCTTTCGCCGCACCGAGCACATCGACGGCAAGGCGGTCGAGATCGCCGGCAGCGAATTCGACGTGCGCTCCGAGCTGATCGTGAGCTCGATCGGCAGCGTTCCGGAGGCCGTCGAGGGCGTGCCCACCAAGGGCGAGCTCTACGACTACGCCAGCTGGGACACCGGCCTCGTGCGCGGCCTGCCTGGCGTGTTTGGGCTAGGCAATGTGCTCACCGGCAAGGGCAACATCAAAGACAGCCGCGCCAACGCGCGCGAGATCGCCGACTCGGTGATGAGCGAGTACCTCGGGATTACTGAACGCACCGGCGGCATCCTCGACGGCGCGCATCAAGACGCGCGTGAGTCCGCGAACGCCGCGCTGCAGAGCGCGATCCGACGCGCCAAGGTTCCGGTCGACAAGCTCAAGCACATCGCAGACGCGATCGACGCGCGCTGGACGGCGACCGGCTACGGCGGCGACTACAAAAGCTGGATCGCCACGCACCACCCGACGTCGTGACGCCCTCGGAAGTGACCACGAGCAACGTCGGTGAGCTGCTGGCGAGCGCGGCAGAGCAGGCGCCGCAGCGTGTCGTGCTCAGCGATTTGGGTAGCGAAGCGAGCAGCGCACGGCGTGAGCTCAGCGCGCAGCAGCTCGATGTCATTGCGCGCTGTGTTGCGGGCGCGCTGATCGCGCAAGGAGCGCAGCGCGGCGATGCGATCGCGCTGATCGCCGAGAACACCGCCGAGCTGGTGAGCGCATGGTTCGGAATCGCGTATGCCGGCTGCACGGTCGTGCCGATCCCCGTGTTCTCCGCGGCGCCCGAGCTGACTTTTCGGATCGCGCACGCGCGCTGCACGGTCGTGATGTTCGATCGCGCGCGCGAGGGTCTGGTGCGCGAAGCGCTCGCGGCCATTCCACTGGCTGACGGCGCTCCACCGGTGCTGCTCACGCTCGAAGAAGCCGTGAGCACGCATTACGCGCCGGTGCAGACCCTCGCCGACACCGCGAGCAGCGACACCGCGATGTTGCTCTACACCTCGGGCACCACAGCCCATGCCAAAGGCGCTGCGATCAGCCACGGCTCGCTGCTCACGCACACGCGCGGGCTCACCCAGCATGCGCTCGGGCTCTCGGCCAGCGATCGCGTGCTCGGCATTCTTCCCCTAACTCACAGTTATGGTTGTCGGCTGGTGATGCTCGCGGGCTTGTGCTCGGGCGCGCGCATCGTGCTCGTGCCGCGCTTCAACGCCGCGCGCACGCTCGAGCTGTTGCAGAGCGAGGCGATCACCTGGGCGCCGGTCGTACCGACGATGCTCGCCGCGTGGTGCGCGGAGCCGAGCACCACGCGCCCGACTGCGCTGCGCTGGCTGCTCTCTGCGGGCGCACCGCTGCCGGATGCGATCGCAGAGCGCGCCGAGGCCAAGCTCGGCGTCGAGGTGCGTCAGGGCTACGGCATGACCGAAGCCACGTTCAGCACGATCAACTCGCCGCCCGATGCGCGCGTGCTCGGCAGCGTCGGTCGGCCCGCGCCCGGCGTACAACTGCGCATCGTCGATGCCAATGGCGACGAATTGCCTGCGGGTGAAGACGGCGAAGTGCTGGTCTCAGGGCCCAACGTCATGACGCGTTACCTGCACGACGAGGCCGCGTCGCGCGAAGCGTTGCGCGATGGCTTCATGCACAGCGGCGACGTCGGTCACCTCGATGTCGACAAGCGCTTGTGGATCGTCGATCGGATCAAAGACCTAATCATCCGCGGCGGCCACAACGTGTATCCGTCGGAGGTCGAAGCCGCGCTCGCCACCCATCCCAGCGTGCACGAGGTCGCCGTGATCGGCCGACCCGACGCGTACTACGGAGAAGAAGTCGTCGCGGTGGTCGTGCGCGCAAAGAACCTCGAGGTCAGCGCGCAAGAGCTCACCGCACACGCGGCGGCGCGCGTCGGCCGCACCAAGGTGCCGCGCGAAGTCGCGTTCATCGACGCGATGCCGCTCGGGCCTTCGGGCAAGATCCAAAAGCGCACCTTGCGAGCCTGGCTCAACGAAGGGCGGATTACGCTCGAACGCGCGGTCTAGGCGCGCGAGGACCCGCGCGCACCAACCAGGTGTAGAGTCCGCGCATGATCTCCACACGCGCAGTCGTCATCGCAGGCAAAGGCGGCGTCGAGACGCTGTCGATCGCTGATCGCAGCATTCGCGAGCCAGGGCCCGGCGAGATCTTGGTCGAGGTCGCCGCCGCCGGCTGCAATCGAGCCGACATCATGCAGCGCCGCGGCTTCTATCCCGCACCTCCCGGCGCGCCGGCCGACATCCCGGGTCTGGAATACGCCGGCACCGTCGCGCAGCTTGGCGAGGGGGTGCGCAGCTGGAAGCTCGGCGACCGCGTGATGGGCATCGCTGCAGGCGGCGCGATGTCGACGCACCTGCTCGCGCACGAGCGCGAAGCCATGGCGGTGCCCGCCAATCTCTCGCTCACGCAAGCCGCTGCGATCCCAGAAGTGTTCTTGACGGCGTTCGATGCGCTCTTCTTGCAAGCCGAGCTGCGCATGGGCGAGACGATGTTGGTGCACGCCGTCGGCAGCGGCATCGGCACCGCTGCGGTCCAGCTCGCGCGTGCGTGTGGCGCAACGTCTGTCGGCACGTCGCGCACCGAAGACAAGCTCGAGCGCTGCAAGCCGCTCGGCCTCGACATCGGCATCGCGACGCCCGACAAGATTTTTGCCAAGGCCGTGCTCGAGCAGACGAACGGCCGCGGCGTCGACGTGATCTTTGACACCGTCGGCGCCGCCTACCTCGCGGACAACCTGCAAGCGCTCGCGCCCAAGGGCCGCATCATCGTAATCGGCCTACTCGGCGGCGTCGCAGGCGAGCTCTCTTTAGGCATGCTGCTCGCCAAGCGCGCGCGCATCCTCGGCAGCGTGTTGCGCAGCCGCCCGCTCGAAGAAAAGATCACGCTCGCGCAAGCTTGCAGCGCTCAGCTCATCCCGCTCTTCACCCGCGGCGCGCTCAAGCCGGTCATCGACATCGTCCTGCCGATGACCGAAATCCGCAGCGCCCACGAGCGCATGGAAGCCAACACGACCTTCGGCAAGATCGTCATGACTTGGTAGCGAGAGGATGCGCCTCAGTGGCCGCCGAGCGAGCTTTCGGGCCGCGGGGTTTCCTGCCCGGTCTTCTTGATCCAAACGCCCGCTAGCACGAAGAAGACGGCCGATAGCGCGTAGCCGATCGCCCAGGTCGCGCCCGTGCCGAAGCCGAGCTCATACACGCCGCCAGCGGGGCTGAGCGTGCCGGCATGGATGAAGCCGAAGAACGCGAGCAGCGCGCCGACTGCCATGAAGCGCGCAGCGGCGAACAGCTGGCGATCGATCAAGAGCGCGCTCGCGGCCGACCACACCAGGCACGTGAGCATGAAGCCCTGCGAGAGCGCGATCATGCCGGAGAGCTGCATGCCGACCGCAGCGAACGCGCCCTTCGCATCGAGCACGCGCTGCGCGAGCGTGGGATCGTTCAACGCGATCCCGGCAGCACCGAGCGTCTGCGTGAGGATCATGACGCCCCAACCTGCGATCGCAGGGAACAAGCCGAGCGCGACCGCCGGTGCGTGCCGCGAGGGCGTCGCTTGAAACGCCTGCGCGGTGATCACGATGCCGATCCACAACACGATCGCCATGCCGGCTTCGATCGGCACGATCGCGCTCACCGCATGCGACAAACCGAACAGCGCGACCAGCACGAAAAAGACGCCGTTCAAGATCGAGTAGCCGGCGCGTGCGCCGAGCGCCTTCCAGCCCGGATGCCCGATGTAAATCGTGGTCGGAAAGCAGGAGCCGAACGCGGCGGCGACGACCGAGCCGATGCCGTTGACCGCGAGGCAGGGCGCGCTTGGAAACGCGTCGCCCGCAGCTTCCGCAGACTCGAGGTTCTGGATCGAACCGAGCACGTTGAAGAGACCCATCGGCACGATCACCGGCACGAAAAACTGCCAGGTGAGCGGATGCGTCAGGCCGAGCCACAGATCCGTGAGCACCAACACCGGCGGGTGAAAGCCGACGTGCTCGAACGCAGTCGACAAGCCCGCGACGCTGACCGGGGTCGCAGCTCCCGGCACGAGCACGAGCAGCCACGCAGCCGCCGCACCGAGCCCGAGCGCCCACGCACCCCCTGGAATGCGAAACGGCAAACGCACGCCGGAGAAGTACGTCGTGAGGATCACCGAGAGCGGCAAGAGCGCGACCAGCGGCATCGCGAACGTGCGCACCGCGAAGTCGATCGCGATGAAGCTGATCGCGATCCCGCTCAAGGTCGAGAGCAACGCGGCGCGCGGCGTGTGCTTGCGCACGAAGTCCGCGCACGGCGCAGCGACCAGCTCGATCACGCCGCAGATGAAGCACGCCGCCAGGCCGACGCGAAACGCGACCTTCGCGGCATCATCGGGCGCAACGCCCTGCGCCATCGCCTCGAGCTTCACCGGCAACATCACCAAGAACACGAACGCGAAGAGCGACACAGTGTTGATTCCGTACGGCAGCGCGGTCACGTCGGTGCGACCGGTGCGCGCCGACAGCTCTTGCGCCTTGCGCGCGTAGTAGACGTTGCCGACCAGCACCGAGAGCGCTGCGCCCGGCAACACGGACGCGATCAGCAGCGTCGCCGGAAAGCCGAGCACGGCGCCGCACAGCCCGAGGATCAAGAGGAACTGGATCAGGTTGTCGATCGCGAGGCCGAAGAAGCCATCGAGATCGCCGGCGACGAACAGCGGTTGTGCTTTGCGAGTGCTCACGAGGCCCGACCGCTTTCTTGAAAGCC
>JAYUYY010000655.1:0-10719 GCA_043752225.1 Sandaracinaceae bacterium
AGCTCGAGCGCTGGCAGCTCGGCTTTCTGCGTCAGAACCGTCCGCGCTTCGAAGCGCGTATCGCAGGGCGTCGAGCCCGCGATTGCCACGGCGACCTGCGGCTCGAGCACTGCTATCTCGATGACGCGGGGACGGTCGCGATCATCGACTGCATCGAGTTCAGCGATCGTTTTCGCTACGGCGACGTCGCCTCCGATGTCGCGTTCCTCGCGATGGACTTGACGTGGCATGGCAGGCACGACCTAAGCGAAGCGTTTCTCGCTGCCTACGCGCGCGCGGCCTGCGATTACGATCTCTACGGCGTAGTCGACTTCTACGAGAGTTACCGCGCGTACGTGCGCGGCAAGGTCAGCTCGATGCTGCAGGATGACCCGGGCGTTGACCCGGCCTCACGCGCACGCGCCGCTGCGCACGCGCGCAAGTACTACCTGCTGGCAGAGGCGTGTGCGCGCGAGCCGCTGCATCGACCCGTCGTCTACGCGGTCGGTGGAGTGATCGCCTCTGGCAAGAGCACGGTGGCCGAACACGTCGCTGCGCTGGTGCATGCGCCTGTGATCGATGCGGACCGCGCGCGCAAGCAGCTCAGCGGAGTCGAGTCGAACGCGCCGCTCCACGATCCGGTGTTTGCCGGCCACTATGGCCAAGCGAAGACGGCCGAGGTCTATGCAGAGCTGATGCGTCGCGCGGCGATCGTGCTCGAGTCCAAGCGCTCGGTCGTCCTCGATGCGTCATTTCGCGACCGCCATCATCGCAGCGCCGCGCTCGAGCTCGCGAAGCGCTTCAACGCGCCGTTTCTATTCATCGAGTGCAGCGTCGATCTGGCGCTTTGTCGGCAACGGCTGCGAGCGCGAGCGCAAAGCGCATCGGTCAGCGACGGCAGGCTCGAAGTGTTCGAAGCTTTCGTCGCGAGCTTCGAGCCGGTCGACGAGCTGACCGCGCAGCATCACTTGAGAGTCGACACTGGAAGATCCGTCGCGGAGACCATCAGCCAAATTCGCGACCGGCTTCTTTGAGAACGCCCTGCTTGCCATACACCAAGGTGATCCGATGACCCTCTCCTCGACCCGTACCCGTACCCGTATCCGTATCCGTATCCGCTGCGCCTTTGCAGTGGGTCTCTTGCTCGCGACCGCGTGTGGGGACGACGACCTCATAGAGGATGGCGGAGTTGCACCCGATGGCGGGCACTCCGACAACTACGCGTGCGAAACGCCTTCCGATTGCATCGTCGCAGCCGAGAGCTGCTGCGGCACGTGCGGCGCGCCGACACGCGGGGATGCGGTGGCGATCGCGAGCGACAAGAGCGCTGCGTATCGTGATGCGGCGTGCGGGCCGGACACGGGGTGCCCCGCGTGCGCGCCATCGTTCATCGATCCGACGTTGATCGCGACGTGCCGCGATCAGCGCTGCGAGCTCATCGATCTTCTCGAGGATGAAGCGAGCGCGTGCGAGTCGGACGACGACTGCCGCGTGCGGGCGCCAGAGTGCTGCCCGTGTGGCGGCGACACCTCGATGGGGCGCTTGATCGGCGTGTCCTCGGAGAATGCATATTCGGCGCTCGTGTGCGCTCCGGATCAAGGGTGCCCGGAGTGCGCGCCCGACTATCCAGACGAGGTGACGGTCTCCTGCAACGCGGACGCTCACTGCGTCACGCACGACACGCGCATCAACCCCGACCTCGACAGCGGCGTGCCTGACGCGGGCGACACCGATGCTGGGCGGCCGAGCTTCTGCTCTTTGTCGCCCGACAGCGGCCCGTGCGAGGCGGCGATCCAACGCTACGTCTACGACCCTGAGAGCGATCGCTGCTCGCTCTTCATCTGGGGCGGCTGTGACGGCAACGACAACAACTTCGCGACAGCCGAAGAATGCACGCAGGTGTGCGATGCGTTAGCGCTGCCGCTCGCTGCGTGCGAGGTCGATGGCGTGCTCTACCCGAGCGGTACGGGTGGCATCGGCGATCCGCTGAGCTGCAACACATGCTTGTGCAATGACGGCATGTTGACCGAGTGCACCGAAATCGGCTGCCCCGAGGAGTGCCCCGCCGGCACGCGCTACGGCACGGACTGCGCGCGCTGTGGTCCGGTCGACAACTGTGAGATCGTGCGCACGGGTTGCCTGGAAGAATGCGATGGACCCGCAGACTGCACGGGTGGCGCCGACTGCGTGGACAACGTGTGCCTAAACCGCTGCGGCTGAGCCTACGCTGATGTTGCAAACGCAGCTCGACACGAGCGTTCCGCTAATCCCTGCGTTCGTCGGCGCGTACTTGCTCTATTACGTCTGGCTGATCGACGTGCGGCCAAACTCTGCATGGCGATGAACGCAATAGGTCGCAGTTCATCAGAACGCGACGACTTCGACCTTGGGGCCGACGCGCACGTAGAGTGGTGACGTGGTCCTGTAGACATCGCCGTCGAGCGCGTACGCGATCTCGTGGCCGTCGGCGGTGCTGATCTCGAGCTTGCGCGACAAGGGATCGAAGCCGAGCCCGCGCGTCATCGATTGACCGCGATAGATCTTGGGAAACTCGCGCACGAGCGCTTGGGCCGAGCCGTGGAACGCGAAGATCTGAAACTGATCTTGGCACTCGCGCGCCAAGCGAAACGGCCGAAAGCCAAGGCCCACTTGCTCGATCGTGCCGACCGCGAGCGCCGTATACCTGCGCTCCGGATGCTCGATCGCATCGATCCGAAGCGTCGCGGTGAGCGGCGTCTCGACCTCGCGAAACGCCGCGCCGCCGAACATCGCCTGCGCGCTGACGAGCGAGAGCAGCGCGAGCGCACCCGCAGGGCCGCGGCCGAGCTTCTTCTGCTCGTAGAGCGCTTCGAGAAAGCCGACGAGCACGCCCGCGCTGAACAAGAAGCCGAGCCGGCCTTCGACCTCGAGCGTCGCGCGCGGCCAGACCGGTCGCGCGCCGCCATCGAGCAAGCGCTGCAAGAGCGCTTCGGGCTCGCCGGCTGGAACGCCAAACGCGTTGGCGATCGTGTTCATCGAGCCGCCGCGCAAGAACGCGATCCGCGGCCAGCGCTCGCGGCCGTACGCGCGCGACAACGCGGTGAGCACGCTCGAGACGGTGCCGTCGCCGCCGACGATCGCGACCGTGCCGACCTGCCGCTCGCGCACGCCTGCGATCACCGCGTGCACGCGCTCCGGATCGTCGATCGAGAACACGACCGCGCGCGAACCCGCGATCGTGCGCAGCCGGTCGACGCGAGACTCGTCGTAGCCGCCCCGAGCCGCACTCGGGTTCAGGATGACTGCGACGTGGCCCGAATCGTTCATGGAGCGGTCCGGAGTTAAAAGAGCGCGATCAAATCGCGGTGGCTTCGAAGCTCGGCAGCGATGCAAAGCGACGCAGGTGATGCTCGGAGTCGCCGAAGAGCGCCGCGAGCACGTTCATGCGCTTGAAGTACAGACCGACGTTGTGCTCGTCCGTGACGCCGATTCCGCCGTGAAGCTGGATGCCTTGGCGCGTCACGAAGTGGCCACTTTCGGCGAGCTGCGTCTTCGCGACCGAGATCGCGCGCTTGCGCTCGGCGACTGGTGCATCGACCTTGAGCGCGGCGAGCAAGGTCGTCGACTTCGCGAGCTGGACCTCGACGAACATGTCGACCGCGCGGTGTTGCAGCGCTTGGAACGTCCCGATCTTCACGCCGAACTGCTCGCGATCGCACAGATACTCGCGCGTCATCTCGAGCACGGTCTCGAGCACGCCGCCGCCTTCGGCACACGCCGCCGCCGCGCCGAGATCGACGATCTCTTCGAGCAGCGCGCCGCCTTGGCCTTCAGCTCCCAAGAGCGCGTCTTTGCCGACCTTCACGTTGTGGAGCTCGACGTGCGCGGCGCGCCGGCCGTCCAGCGTCTTCTGCGGCTGCAGCTTCACGTTCGCGCGATCGAGCACGAACAGCGAGATGCCGTTTGCATCTTTCGCGGTGCCGCTGGTGCGCGCCGACACGATGATCTGATCCGCGCTGTCGGCGTGCAGCGCCCACAGCTTCTTGCCGGCGAGCACGTAGCCATCGCCCGAGCGCTCGGCGCGCGCCTCGACGTGATTCACGTCGAAGCGGCCCTTCTCCTCGGCGTACGCGAGCGTGAGCGTGGTCTGTCCCGCGATCATCGGCGCGAGCCACTGCTCTTGCTGAGCCGCGGTGCCGGCCTTCGCCAGCGCGCTGCCGCCGACCACGACCGACGAGATGTATGGCTCAGGCACGAGCGAGGTGCCGAAGCGTTCGAGCAAGAGCGCGCTCTCGAGGAAGCTCATGCCCATGCCGCCCGCGCTCTCGCTGAACGGCAAGCCGAGCCAGCCGAGCTCGCCCATCTGCGCCCACATCGCCTTGGACCAACCGGCCTCGACGTCCCGCTGTTTGCGGAAGCGATCGATCGGCGATTCCTTCTTCACGAAGCTCGCGACGTTGTCGAGCAAGAGGCGTTGATCGTCGTTTAGCTCGAAATCCATGTGCTCCTCAGGCTCCCGGCAAACGAAGGATGCCCTTCGCGATCACGTTGCGCTGAATCTCGTTGCTGCCGCCGTAGATGGTCGCAGCGCGGTAATAACAGAAGTTGCTCGCCACCCACTGCTCCTCGGCCGGCACTCCGTCGCCGAAGAAGTTGAGCGCGTTGTAGCCCATCACTTCCATCGTCAGCTCGCCGAGCGCTTGCTGCAGCTCGGTGCCGCGGATCTTGAGGATCGAGGACTCCGGTCCCGGCGCCATGCCGAGCGCTGCGCTCGCGAGCGTCTTGTAGACGACCATGCGCAAGCTCTCGATCCGCACTTCGAGCCGCGCGATCTTCGAGCGGAAGACCGGATCCTGAATCAGCGGCTTCTCGTCGACGATCGTGTGCTTGGCGATTTGCTTGAGGTTGCGCAGCATGCGCGTCGGCGCGCCTACGCCGCCGATTGTCACGCGCTCGTGACCGAGCAACGCCTTGGCGGCCGTCCAACCGCCGTGCAGCTGCCCGACCAAGTTGGTCTTCGGCACCTTCACGTTGTCGAAGTACGTGTCGCAGAACGCAGGCGTTCCGCCGAGCGTGATGAACGGCTCGGCGCGCAGCCCGGTCGACTTCATGTCGACGAGCAAGAAGCTGATGCCGCTCTGCTTCTTGCCGCTGCCGTCGGTGCGCGCGAGCACGAAGATCCAATCGGCGTACTGCGCGTACGTGGTCCAAGTCTTCTGTCCGTTGAGGATGAAGTTGCCTTCGCCGTCGTCCTCGGCCTTGAGCTGCAGCGACGCGAGATCGCTGCCCGCGTTCGGCTCCGAGTAGCCCTGGCACCAGACCTCGTCGCCCGCGAGGATCTTGGGTAGGAAGCGCGCCTTCTGTTCGGGCGTGCCGAACTGAATGATCAACGGGCCGACCATTCCGACGCCGAACGGGCTCTGATCCGGTACGCCCGCGAGCGCGAGCTCTTCGCCGATTATGAAGCGACTGGTCGGATCGAGCCCCGAGCCGCCGTGCTCCTTCGGCCAGTTGAGCGCGCCCCATCCCATCTTGAACAGGGTGCGCTGCCAAGCCTGCTGCTCGGTCGGATCGAAGTGGCCGTACTCGGACGCCTTCTTCGCGATCTCCGGCGGCATCGCCGCACGAATCTGATCGCGAACCTTGCGGCGAAACGCTTCCTGCTCAGGTGTAAATGAAAGATCCATGGGGGCTCACTTTGGTCCAACGCGACCTACGCCAGGCTCGGGTCGCGATCTAGCAAATTCATCGAAGCGGCGGAATCCATCGCCGCCGGTTCGAGTCGAAACACGGCAACACCCTGGCGCGGCCCCCATGCTCTAGCTCAGACTGGACCTAGATGGCTTGGCCTGTACGGTGGTTTCTCGGCGGCTCGTGGTTGGTCGCAGTGCTCCTTCTCTTTGCGGGCTTAAGCAGTCGAGCGGCGGCGTATTGCCAGCTCACGACCGAGGCGCCGGCCTCCGGCGAGTGCGTCGACGAAGGCCTGGGCCTCGCGTGGGGGCGTCAGTGCATCAGCTACACGCTCGTCCCAATGCGCTCAGGCTCGCTGCCCATCGAGGAGGTGCGAAGGGCGATCGACCGCTCGTTTGCCGCGTGGACGGACGTCGACTGCGGCAGCCGCCCGCTGCCGCTGAAGCTCGGCCGTACCGAGGAGCTGGGTGCGTGCTTGCACGCCGAGTACAACCGCTTCGGCCCGAACGCGAACACCATCATGTTTCTGGATGAGTGGGAGGGCGCAGACTTCCCGCCTACCGCCTACGGATTGACGCTGGTCTGGCACGATCCGACGACCGGCCGGATCCTCGACGCCGACATGCAGATCAACGAGACGCTCGGCCCGATCGCGATCTGCGGGAGCGAGTGCCACGCGAATTGGGTCGACCTCGAGAACGTCGTGACCCACGAAGCAGGTCACTTTCTCGGCCTTGGCCACTCGCTCGTCGCCGGCTCGACGATGATCGCCAACGCGGGCCTGGGCGAGATCACGAACCGCTCGCTTGAGCCCGATGACCACGCGGGCATCTGCTCGATCTACTCGCCTTACCCGACGCCGAGCTGCAACGACACCGCTTTTCAGCCCGACCACGGCTTCACCGCGATGTGCGGCGAGCCGATGACGAGCAGCGACGGATGCGCAGCGACCGTCGTCGGCGCGCATCGTCATGGCACGCGCACGCGCACCCGCAACTCGCAGCTCGAAGGCGTCGGCATCTTCGCGCTCGCGCTGACCGCGCTCGTGCTCGTGCGCCGCCGCCGCAGCTGACAGCTCGCGAGTCCTATCGAGGCCTATCGAGTGAGAGCGTCGAGCTCGACGCCGAGCGCCACGAACAGGTAGCCCTCGAGGCCGCTGTCGCCGGGCAGCCCGCCGGCTTCGACCGTGTAGCCCAAGCCGAAGCCGTCGAAGTCCTCGAGCAGGGCATCGAACGCGCCCTCCATCCCGACCCGCGCGCCAATCGCAAGGTGCTCGTTGGGCATGCCGTCATCGTCGCCCGGCAGCGGCTGTGCGCTGTACAGCTCCGGCAAAGTGAACAGGGCATCGAAGTAGAACCGCCGAAAGCCCAGCGTGCGCTCGCCCGCTTCGGCGGCCGTGAGATTCCAATGCGTCGACCAGCCGTAGCCGAGCGCGAGCATGTTCAAGTGATTGTCGGCGTGCCGGCGCGAGCCATCGACGGCGCTCGGCCGCAAGCGCTCGACCGCGCGCACGTGATCGAAGCCGAGGCGCAGCGCGTGCACGGTGCGCAAGCTCGCGCGCAGGTGCTCGGGCCGCTCGGGTAAGCGCAACGCGGGACCGCCGAGCCGCTCGCTGATCGGCCCGCCGAAGTCCGAATCCGTGCCGCGCTTCTGACCGCCGATCCTCGCGGGATCATCCCCTTTGGGGTACGCGGTGCCGGCGAGGTCGTCGAAGTCCATGCGATCGATCAGCGAGATCGAAAGGCTCGCGCGGGCAGCGTAGCTCGGCACGTCGCGCTCACCCGCGAGCGCGGCCCAGCCCAGCCGCCCGCCGAGATGCAGCGTGAGATAGCGCCCGAGGTCGAGCTCACCGCGCGCCGCGCTGCCGAACGCGCTCTGACTGATGCCGGCCTGGAACGCGACCGGAAAGAGCGCGAAGCGCAAGCCGTAGTCGTACGGGCTCGCGGGTCGCACGAAGGCCTGCGCGCGCGCCGGCGTTTGCGAAATGCTGGCCTGCACGAGCACGAGCAGCAGCATCGAGAGCATGGAAGGGTCGCGCCGAGTCCGCATTCGGCTGCGTGCCTACCGCGCGCCGCGCCGATTTGCCAACGCCGCCCGGCACGCCCTACAAAGAAGCATGATCTACGCGCTCGGCGATCGGGTTCCCCAAGTCCACGACAGCTGCTTCGTCGCGCAGTCCGCGCAGGTGATCGGCTCGGTGGTGCTCGAGGAGGACGTCAGCATTTGGTTCGGCGCCGTGTTGCGCGGCGACAACGACCCGCTGGTGATCGGCGCGCAGTCGAACATCCAAGACGGCACCGTGATGCATACCGACGAGGGCGTTCCGTTGCGCCTGGGTCGCGGCGTAACCGTTGGCCATCAATGCATGTTGCACGGCTGCGAGATCGGCGATTACTCGCTGATCGGCATCGGCGCGGTGGTGCTCAACCGCGCGAAGATCGGTAAGCACTGCTTGATCGGCGCCGGCACGCTGATCACCGAGGACAAAGTGATTCCCGATCGGTCGCTGGTGCTCGGCTCACCGGGCCGCATCATCCGCACGCTGACCGACGAACAAGCGCTGATCCTCGAAGCCTCGGCGGCGCACTACGTGCAGAACGCAAAGCGCTACCGCAGCGACCTGCGCAAGCTCTGATCGCGCTAGCTCGGCCAATGCGTTTGAAAGCGGTGCAAAACGGCAGTAGGGTGCCCGCCCACCCAAATTTTTGAACGGGAGCAGCAAGCACATGAGCATCGACTTCAAGGGCAAAGTAGCGATCGTGACCGGAGCTGGCGGAGGCCTTGGCCGAACGCACTCGCTCGAGCTGGCCAAGCGCGGCTGCAAAGTGGTCGTCAACGACCTCGGCGGCTCGATGGACGGCACCGGCGGCTCGAGTGAAGCGGCGAACAAGGTGGTCGCGGAGATCAAGGCCGCGGGCGGCGAAGCGATCTCGAATGGCAGCAGCGTCACCGATGAGAAGGGCGTCGAAAACCTCGTCAAGCAGACGATGGATGCTTACGGCCGCATCGACATCCTGATCAACAACGCGGGCATCCTCCGCGACAAGAGCTTCAAGAAGATGGAAGTGGCCGACGCGAAGGTCGTCGTCGACGTCCACCTCATGGGCTCCTTCATCTGTACCAAGGCCGTCTGGCCGATCATGAGCGAGCAGAACTACGGCCGCATCGTGATGACCACGTCGCCTTCGGGCTTGTTCGGTAACTTCGGCCAAGCCAACTACGGTGCGGCGAAGCTTGGCCTCGTCGGCTTCATGAACACGCTCGTGATCGAGGGCAAGAAGAACAACATCCGCATCAACGCCATCTCGCCTGTCGCGGCCACGCGCATGACCGAGAACCTGATGCCGAAGGAAATGCTCGACAAGCTCGGCCCCGAGCTCGTGACCGTGGGCGTCGTGTATCTCGCGAGCGAGGACGCGCCGAACGGCTCGATCCTCCAGGCGATGGGCGGCCGCTTCAGCGTTGCCGCGGTGATGGAGAACGAAGGCGTCGACCTCGGCGGTGGCGCGACGGTCGAGCAGGTCGCGGAAAACTGGGCGAAGATCTCGGATCTTTCGGCCGCTCGCGTCCGCCCGCGCTGAACGTTCTTAACCGAACGTCGAAGTTGATAACGCTGTCTTCCCAAGAACGTCACACCTGACGTGATTTCGTATCCTGGAGCTCGAGCGCCGGACCGTCGACGAACCGTCGATGCGTTCGGCGTTCGGCTTTCCGTCTATGAGTGGGGCGCAGCCGATGCGCCGCCGCTCTTGCTCGTGCACGGCGGTTTCGATTTCGCGCGCACGTTCGATGTCTTCGCGCCGCTGCTCGCCGATGCCGGCTATCGCGTGGTGAGCTGGGATCACCGCGGGCACGGCGACTCGGGTCACGCCGAGCTGTACAGCTGGCTCGCCGATGAGCGCGACATGCTGGCGGTGCTCAACAGCACCACGTACGAGCCGGTGCCGGCAGTGGGCCACTCGAAGGGTGGCTCGATGCTCGTGCACTTCATCCCTTCGATGCCGCACCGCTTCACGCGCTATGTCGCGATCGATGGCATGCCGTTTCGCACCCCGCCGCCCGATGTCGCGGAGCGCGAGCGCACCACGATGATGCGCGAGGACGTCGCGGGCTGGCTCGATCACCGCCGCAAGGCGCACACGCTCTTGCGCAAGCCGGGCACGCTCGAAGAGCTCGCCAAGCGCCGCGCGCGCATGAACCCGCGGCTCTCGCACGAGTGGCTGAGCTACCTCGTGACCGTCGGCGGTCGCCAAGACGAAGATGGTTGGAGGTGGACGATCGATCCCACGCTGCGCATGGGCGGCTTTGGTCCGTGGCGCTCGCAGTGGGTGACGGAGCGCTTGTCGGGTTTTCCAATCCCGATGCTCGCGCTGTTCGGCACTGAAAAAGAGCCGATGGGTTGGGGCGTGACGCCCGATGATTTGCGCCCGCACTTGCCCGCCAGCGCGCGGCTCGAGGTCTTCGCGGATACCGGTCACTTCATTCACATCGAGCGGCCGCACGAGACAGCCAAGCTGGTGCTCGACTTCTTGAAGAGCTGAGCCGTGAGCACCACCTATCTTCAGCACAGCCGCATCCGCCTCGCGCTGCACACGCTGCGTTCGAGCACGCAGGACTCGCATCGTCTGTTGCTGTTGCATGGTCTCGGCGAGCGCTCGCCCGCGATCGTGCCCGCGGAGCTCGATGCGTGGCCCGGCGCGATTCACGCGCTCGACTTCACCGGACACGGCGCATCGACCGTGCCGCGCGGCGGTGGCTACACCTGCGAGATCGTGATGGCCGACGTCGACTCGGCCCTACAGCACCTCGGACCGTGCACGCTCGTCGGTCGCGGGCTCGGCGCGTACATCGCGCTGCTCGCTGCAGGCGGCCGGCCGCAGCTGGTGCGCGGCGCGATCTTGCGCGACGGTCCGGGCCTCGCTGGCGGCGGTGCAGGCGCGAGCACGCCCTTCGTCCCGCACGTCGATCCGAAAACACCGGCACCGCCCGATCCGTTCGCGCTGGTCGAGCTGGCGGTGGATATCCGACCACCCGACTACGCGTGCGTGTTCGCGCGCCAAGCCGTGCAGC
>JAYUYY010000656.1:0-4331 GCA_043752225.1 Sandaracinaceae bacterium
CGGTCGCAAAAGAGCTCGGCTTTGCCGGCGTGACTCGCAACTCGCTCGACGCGGTCGGCGATCGCGATTTCTTGGTCGAAGCGGTCGCAGCGCTCGCGAACTGCGCGGTGCACCTGTCGCGGATCGGCGAAGAGCTCGTGATGTGGAGCAGCCAAGAGTTCGGCTTCGTGCAGATGAGCGATGCGTTCACGACCGGCTCGTCGATGATGCCGCAGAAGAAGAACCCGGACATGGCCGAGCTGGTGCGCGGCAAGTGCGGCCGCGTGGTCGGCGACCTGGTGTCGCTGCTCGTCATGCTCAAGGGCCTGCCGCTCACCTACAACCGCGACATGCAAGAGGACAAGGCGCCGACGTTCGACGCCTTCGATACGGTGAACGCGTCGTTGCAAGTGCTGTCGGGATGCTTGGCCGCCGCGCGTTTTGATTCAGCGCGCATGCGAGCTGCGCTGCAGCATGGCTTCGTCGATGCCACCGAGCTCGCGGACTACCTCGTGACCAAGGGCGTCGCGTTTCGTCAAGCGCATCACATCTCGGGCAAGCTCGTGCGCTACGCGCTCGATCGCGGCAAGACGCTGTCCGAGCTCTCGCTGGGCGAAATGCAATCCGAGAGCGCCGCGCTCGATCAAGGCGTGTACGCCGCGCTCGACCCGGAAGCTGCGGTCGAGCGCCGCGCGATCCCGGGCGGTCCGGCGCGCGCACAGGTTCAAGGCGAAATCGCCGCGCTCAAAGCGCACCTCGTTCAGCGCGGCTTTGCGCCGGCCGCGGTCGCGCAAGAGCTCGGCGTTCCAGAGATCAAGTAGGAGTCATCGTGGGCGCAGATCGAACGATTTCGAAGCAGGGGCGCGTGCCGCCCTCCGAAGGCTTTCGCTATCAGCGCGGCAAGCTCTTCGCCGAAGGCGTGCCGTTCGAGCGCATCGCGCAGGAGCACGACACGCCGAGCTACGTGTACAGCGCGACCGCGATCCGCACCGCATACCAGCGCATCGACAGCTCGCTCGCCGCGATGCCGCACACCGTCTTCTACGCGATGAAAGCCAACAGCAACCTCGCGGTGCTGCGGCTCTTGCGAGATCTGGGTGCAGGCATCGACATCGTCTCGGGTGGCGAGCTGGCGCGCGCGCTGCGCGCAGGCTTTACCGCCGACCGGATCGTGTTCAGCGGCGTCGGCAAGACGGATGCCGAGATCCGCGTCGCGCTCGAAGCCGACGTGCGCGCGATCCACGCCGAGAGCGCGCAGGAGATCGACGCGATCGAGAGCATCGCGAAATCGCTCGGCCGCGTCGCACGCATCGCGCTGCGCGTAAACCCGGACGTCGATCCCGGAACGCATCCGTACATTGCGACCGGCTTGCGTAACTCCAAGTTCGGCATCGCGCTCGACGTGGCCGACGCGCTGATGCCGCGACTCACCAGCAGCCCGTACTTGCGGCTCGAAGGGCTCGCGTGTCACGTCGGCTCGATGGTGCAATCGCCGAAGCCGATCGCGGCAGCGGTCGAGATCGTCGCGCGGTTTGCGCGCGAGTGTCAGAAGAAGGGCGCGCCGATCAAGACGCTCGACGCCGGGGGTGGCTGGCCGATCGCCTACGGCGACGAGCCGGCGGAAGCCGCGCCGATCGCCGAGTTCGGCCGCACCGTGATCGAAGCCGTTCGTCGCGGTTACGGCGACGGCCCTGCCCTTTCACTCGCGGTCGAGCCCGGCCGCTCGATCGTAGGCGATGCCGGAGCGCTGCTCACGCGCGTCGTGTTCGTGAAGGAGCAGGCCGGCGGCAAGCGCTTCGTGATCGTCGATGCTGCGATGACCGAGTTGATCCGCCCTGCGCTCTACGGCGCGTTCCACGCGATCATGCCGATTGACGAGATCGCGCAGGCCGCCGTGCTTTCAGAAGCCGATCTAGTCGGGCCGGTTTGCGAGTCGGGCGACTTCCTCGCGCAGGATCGCCTTCTGCCGGAGCTCCAGCGCGGCGACTTGCTCGTGCTGCGCGGCGCGGGCGCATACGCGGCGGTCATGGCGAGCACGTATAACGCGCGCCCGCTCGCCGCCGAGATCATGGTGGATGGCGAGAAGGCGACCGTCGTCCGCCGCCGCCAGCGCATCGAATCGCAGTGGCAGGACGAAGAATAGAGGGAGCTACTCGCTCCAGCGCGCGATCTGGGCCGGCGTCGCGAGCCGGTGCGCGAGCAGGTACTCGACGAGGTCATCGTCGATCAGCTCGCAGATCGCAGACACGCGACCGATCGCGACGCGTGAAGTGACCGCTAGATCGCTGTGATCGAGGTCGACATCGGAGAGCACGAGCAAGCGCCCTTCGCCATCGAGCCCGATCTTCACGTCCCAGTAGAGCGTGTTCATCGACAAGCACCAGCGCAGAAACTCGACGCCCGCGCCCACCGGCGTCGCCAGCACGACGTACGTGCGCAGCGAGCGCGCATCCGAGTCGAAGTCGAAACGGAAGTCGACCTTTCCGAACCGCGTCTCGATCGTGGCACGCATGCCGGTCGCTTCGAGCGAGAGCCCTTCGAGCTCCGCGCGCATGCGCTTGTGCAATCGTGCGAGCTCTGTCGATGGTCTCTTCATGATCAGGTGAGCTGAGCCAGCGTCATGGCCAAACGCATGGCGGCTGACGCATCGCCCTCCACGCGCATCTTGCCCGCGAGAAACAGCTGGTGCGGAGGGATCGCCCGCTCGCGCGCATCCTTGAGCTCGTCGTACTCCACCCAAACGCTGAAGTCTGGATTGTGCGGCAGCTCGGTTGCGCCAAACGCGAGCCGCGTCTTGCTGGTACCGAGCACCGGCACGTGCTCGACGGTGATGTCGAACGCGAAGCGCGACGCCGCGAACAGCGTGCACGCGCGCTCACTGCCGAGCATAAGCAGCGCACGCGCCACCGCCTCGGGATTGACCTCACCGCGCTCCAACATGCCGATCCCGACCATCGCGGCCCCCTTCGAGACCTCGACAGCATATCCGAACCCATTCGGTGCATCGGCAGCTGTTTTCACGACCAGCCCCGCTCGGTCGGTGCGCAAGACGACCTCGCCCACCACACCTTGCGGCTCGCCCGCGAAGCGCAGCCGTGTGTGAATCGGTTGCGCCGCGATCGAGGCCAAACGCGCCTGGGCCTGCGCATCGCCTTTTTGCGAAGCCGCCTCGAGCGCGGCGCGGGCTTGCATGTAGAGCGCCGGGAGCTGGCTCTCGCAGAACGCGATCGGATCCGTGGGCATGCACGCGCAGCATAGCGCGAGAGCATGCGTGCATGCGCGGTTAGCAGGCGCGCGACGGTGCGGGCTAACGCAGAAGGTCGCCCGGCTTGCCGCCGGTCTTCGGGCTGAACGCACCGCGCTCGGTAAACACCTCGGTCACCAGCCGCGCGGGCGTGACGTCGAACGCGGGATGTCGGCAGCCGATGCCGTCGGCGACGAACACGTTGGCGCCGATCCGCGCGACCTCATCGCGCGAGCGCTCCTCGATCGGGATGGACGCACCGCTCGGACACTGCAGGTCCACGGTGCTGAACGGCGCGGCCACCGTGAACGGCACGTCGTGCGCGTCCGCGAGCACGGCCACACCATAGGTGCCGATCTTGTTCGCGACGTCGCCATTGGCTGCGATGCGATCGCTGCCCACGACCACGAAATCGATCTCGCCCTTCTGGAAGAAATACCCCGCCATCGAATCGGTGATGACCTCGACTGGGATTCCGTCTTGCGCGAGCTCGAAGGCGGTGAGCCGCGCGCCTTGCAGATACGGCCGCGTCTCATCGGCCAGCACGCGGATGTCTTTGCCCATCGCATGCGCCGCGCGGATCACGCCGAGCGCGGTGCCGTAGCCACCGGTCGCGAGCGCACCGGCGTTGCAGTGCGTGAGGATCGTCGCGCCCGCCGGCACGCGTTCCGCGCCGAGCAAGCCCATCGCGCGACACGCCGCGACATCCTCGTGATGGATCGCCTCGGCCTCCGCTTGCATCGCCGCCGCGCGCTCGTCGGGCGCAAGCGCTGCGACCTCGGCAGCGCGCCGGCCCATGCGCGCGATCGCCCACGCTAGGTTCACCGCCGTCGGCCGCGTCTTACCGAGGTGCCGGCTCGCGATCCCGTTCTCGAGCAAGAACGCACGCATGTCGCCTTTGCACGCGTGCGCTTGCAGCACGAGCGCGTACGCCGCGGCAATGCCGATCGCCGGCGCGCCGCGCACTACCATGTCGGTGATCGAGGTCGCGATCTCATCCGCGGTGCGATAGCGGTGGTAGACGATCTCGATCGGCAGCTTGCGCTGATCGAGCATCACGACTTCCGGCCGTTGCTCGGCGCCGTTCGGCTCGAGCTCGACCGCGAAC
>JAYUYY010000657.1:0-4327 GCA_043752225.1 Sandaracinaceae bacterium
CGATGCGAAGAGCTTCGAGCTGCGCGTGGTCGCGGACGCGGATGACCGCGCCAAGCTCGCGCCGCTCTACCGCGCAACGCTCCTGATCTAGCGCTTCAACACGCGGCGCACGATCGCGAGCTCGGTCTGCGTGATCTCGCGAAGCACCGCGAGCGCCACCAAGTACGCGATGCCGCCCGCGATCAGCGCGATCAGCGCGGGCAGCGCACCGTCGCTTGGCAGCGCGTGTGCGACGCTCCACGAAACGCCGCCCGCGGCGAGCACGCGCAGCGTGGAACGCCAGGGCAAGAACGCACCGAACGCGCGGTGGACCGCGAGCGCGACCGCGATCAGCGCGAACACCGTGCCGACCGAAGTGCCAGCCGCCGCCGCCATCGCCGTGCGCGGACCGATCCCCGCCGCGCGCACGAACGTGAAATTGCAGATCAGCACGAGCGCTACAGCGGCCACCGCGATGCCGGCGGCCGTGCCCGGCTTGCCCGCACCGCTCAAGATCGTCGCGCCGATCACGAACAGCGCGAACGCGACCATGCCGAGCGCGAGCAACGAGAGCGCCTCGGCGCCGCCGAGATACGCATCCGGATACGCGATCCGCATCACGCCCGCCGCAGCGCCGCTCACGGGCGCCGCGATCGCGAGCAAGACGAGCAGCGAAAAGCGCATCGCGCCTTGCACGTAGCTGCGCGTCGCAGCCGAGTCGCCGAGGCTCACCGCTTGCGACACCAGCGGGAAGACCACGAACGTGACCGACAAGATCAGCTGGTACGGCACGAACGCGAACGTCTGCGCGGCGCGGTACAGCCCTGCGTAGCGCGAGGCCAGCTCGGCAGCCGGTGCTTCCAGCATCCCGCCCGCCTGCGCCATCGCGGCCACGTTGCCTTTCAACACCGCGAGATCGACTTGCAGCATCAAGTTGAGGCTGAGCTGGTAGAGCCACAGCGGTGCGAGCAGCACGAGCCAAGCGCGAAACGGCACGCTCGAAAGCGATCGTTCCTTATTGCCGGTGCCCACGACCGCGAGCGCAACCATCAGCACCAACGCCGCAGCCGCTGCAAACCCGCTAGTCGCGCCGCGCGCGCCAAAGCCCAGCCAAGCGGCGCCGACGATGCCGACCGTACGCAGCGTCGTGTACGTCATGTCGAGCGCGGCTTGCTTCGCGAACAGCTGGCGGCCATTGAGCGAGCCGACCAGCGTCGCGTACAGCGCGTAGCAAGCGACCACGATCGCCGCGACGCGCAACAGCGGCGTCATCAACGGATCGAGCAGGACGCGCGTCGCGAACGGCTCGGCGACGACCCAGATTAGAGTTGCGAGCGAGCCGCCGAGCATCAGCTGCAGCCACAAGCCTTCGCGCAATAACGTCGGCGCGTGCGAAGGCGCTTCGCTCACGCGCTTGCTCACCGCTTGGATCGTGGCTGCGATCAGCACGTTGGTAAGGATCGACACGATGCTCATCGCCGACGCGTACAGGCCGAACTGCTCCGGCGCTCCGAGCAACCGCGGCAGCGCGAGCTGCACGAAGTAGCCGGCCGCGATGAAGTAGAGCTTGGCCGCCGAGATCGATAGCACGCCGCGGCCGGCCCGCTTCACGTCTTGGCCCTTCGCGCTCGTGGGGCTCTCTTCGCTCGGGTTGAGATCCAGCGGTTGCTCGGCGGGATGGTTGGCGCTCGTCACGCGCGGCGTTGTGCCCAGGCCGGGCGCTCCCGGTCAAGCAACCGTTCGCCGCTGTCGGAGCTGCCCGCGCACCGATTCCCAGCAGATAACGCCAGTGATTCCCATATCTTGAGAATCTTGCCCCGGACTGCGCTGCGATTCTTGACTCGAAGTAGGGTCTGCTTATGTTGCCGCCGCTCACAAGCCGGGCCGCCACGTTTTTGGGGCGAACCCAGCTTCTCTCGAGGACCGCTCGGTAGTCTCTAAAACCGAAGAACGCGGCCTCGGGTCCACAGTCACAAACTCGCTCGAACGCTCGCTCAAAGGGAGGCGCAGCATCATGGCAAAGATCATCGGCATCGACCTCGGCACCACGAACTCCGTGGTGGCGGTGATGGAAGGCAAAGAGCCTCGCGTAATCGTCAACGAAGAGGGCGATCGCATCACGCCGTCCGTCGTCGCTTGGGATGATCAAGGCGAGATCCTCGTCGGCCAGATCGCCAAGCGCCAAGGCATCACCAACCCCGAAGGCACGGTCTTCTCGGCCAAGCGCTTCATCGGTCGCCGCTTCGACGAAATCCGTAAGGACGACTTCGAGCGCGTGCCGTTCACGATCGTGCGTCGTGATAACGGCGACACCGCGTTCCGCGTCAACGGCAAGGAAGTCACCCCGCAGGAAGTCAGCGCACACGTGTTGCGTAAGCTGAAGCGCGCCGCGGAGAACTACCTCGGCGAAGAAGTTACGGAAGCCGTCATTACGGTCCCCGCTTACTTCAATGACAGTCAACGCCAAGCGACCAAGGACGCGGGCCGGATCGCGGGCCTCGACGTCAAGCGCATCGTGAACGAGCCGACCGCGGCCGCGCTCGCGTACGGCCTCGACAAGAAGAACGAAGAAGTCATCGTCGTGTACGACTTCGGCGGCGGCACGTTCGACATCTCGGTGCTCGAGGTCAGCGACAACGTCGTGCAGGTGATCAGCACCAACGGCGACACGCAGCTCGGCGGCGACGACATCGACAACTGCGTGATCGATTACCTGGCAGCCGAGTTCAAGAAGGACCAGGGCATCGACGTTCGTGGCGACAAGATGGTGATGCAGCGGCTCAAGGACGCGGGCGAGAAGGCCAAGATCGAGCTCTCCAGCAAGCTCGAGACCACGATTAACCTGCCGTTCCTCACGGCCGACGCGTCGGGCCCCAAGCACCTCAACTTGAAGCTCACGCGCGCCAAGCTCGAGTCGATGATCGAAAGCCTCGTGCAGCGCACGCTCGAGCCCTGCAAGAAGGCGCTCGGCGATGCGGGCAAGAAGCCGAGCGAGATCCACGAGGTCGTGCTCGTCGGCGGCAGCACGCGCATCCCGATGGTTCAGGAAGCCGTGAAGAAGTTCTTCGGCAAGGAACCGCACAAGGGCGTGAATCCGGACGAGGTCGTGGCAATCGGTGCGGCCGTGCAAGCGGGCGTGCTCTCGGGCGACGTCAAAGACATGGTGCTGCTCGACGTCACGCCGCTCTCGCTCGGCGTCGAGACGCTCGGCGGCGTGATGACCGCGCTCATCCCGCGCAACACCACGATCCCGACCCGGCGCGAGGAAGTGTTCTCGACCGCCGAGGACAGCCAGACCAAGGTCGAGATCCACGTGCTCCAAGGTGAACGCGCGGAAGCTCGCAACAACCGCACGCTCGGGCGCTTTCACCTCGAAGGCATCATGCCCGCGCCGCGCGGCGTGCCGAAGGTCAAGGTCACGTTCGACATCGACGCCAACGGCATCTTGTCGGTGACCGCGCGCGACGAGGCCACGCAGAAGGATCAGAAGATCACGATCACCTCGAACAGCGGTCTCTCCGAGGCCGAGATCTCGAAGATGGTCGACGAGGGCAAGTCGCACGAGGACGAAGACAAGAAGCGCCGCGAGCAAATCGAGGTGCGCAACCGCGCCGACCAGCTCTGCTACCAAGCGGAGAAGGCGCTCGACGATACGAAGGACAAGCTGCCCGAGGACAAGGTCAAGGACGCGCGTCAGTCGATCACCGACCTGCGCGCCGCGATCGAGAAGCAGGACGACGCGTCGATCCAAGCCGGCCTTAGCAAGCTCGAGAAGCTGATGGGCGACATCGCGGTCAAGGCCTACGAAGGCGCGGGCGCAGGCCCGGCCGGCGGCGCGGGCGGACCGGGCGCCGAAGGCAGCGAAGGCGCGAGCGAGCCCAGCGGCAAGGCTGGCAAAGGCAAAGGCAAGCGCGACGACGTGATCGATGCCGAGTTCGAAGACGGCAACTGATCCGAGCGCTCGTTAGCGCGAGCGACTGCGACCTACAGCGAAGCCCTGCACCCACGAGGTGCGGGGCTTTGTTGTTTCTCGGGGCCGTTTGTTTGGCACGGAAGCTCGCTTCGTGGCTTGAAGATCGGGAGGCGGCGGTGTCAGTCTCGAACACTTAGATTTATGTTTCGAGCCTCTCCGCGTTCTTCGCATCTGTCCGCGCTCGGCGCAGCCGCAGTCGCGTGGCTCGTGCTGGTTTCGATCGCAGCGCCTGCCCATGCGCAGGTGCCGCTCGATCAACCCGGCCCGAGCTACCTCGGACAGTTCGAGCTCGGGCTCTATCCGGGTGGCAACACCATGCCGGCCGCACACCAAGCCGAGGGCCTCGCGCGCAGCAACGCGATCGCGCCGCGCGAC
>JAYUYY010000658.1:0-4327 GCA_043752225.1 Sandaracinaceae bacterium
TGCCGGTATGCGACTCGTAGCACCCCGCACACGGAAAGCCCTTTGAGGTCTTCGCTGCTTGTTGGTGCGAAAGCGGATGCGGTCCTCGGGATATTCTTCGAGCCTCGCGAGCTCTAATTCGATCGTCTCGGAGGTGGGATGAAACGACAGCGCCGGACCGAAGCACGCAGCTCCCGCGATCGCGCGATACAGCGTCGCGATCATGTCGGTGCTGGCTTTGTCGTGCCGTGAACCGCAGCACCTGCCAAGAGGTTGACGGTTGCGACCCTCCGCCGCATGGACGACACTGCGGCGCTCAAATAGGAGATTTTCTATGACGATCCGACTCGGCGATATCGCACCGAACTTCACGGCCCAGACGACCGAAGGGACGATCGACTTCCATGCTTGGAAACAAGGCACGTGGGCGGTCTTCTTCTCGCACCCGAAGGACTTCACGCCCGTCTGCACGACCGAGCTCGGCTACACCGCGAAGCTCGCGGGCGAATTCGCAAAACGCAACGCCAAGGCGCTCGCGCTCAGCGTCGACTCGGTCGAAGACCACCAGCGCTGGTGCAAGGACATCGAAGAGACGCAAGGTCAGCGCGTGAACTTCCCGCTGATCGCCGATCCCCAAAAAGAGATCGCAAACCTCTACGATATGATCCACCCGAACGCGAACGACACGCTCACCGTGCGCTCGGTGTTCCTGATCGATCCGAACAACAAAGTGCGGCTCACGATCACGTACCCCGCGAGCACGGGCCGCAACTTCGATGAGATCCTGCGCGTGCTCGACTCGCTTCAGCTGACCGACAGCTACAAGGTCGCGACGCCGGTGAACTGGAAGCAAGGCGAAGACGTGATCATCGTCCCCTCGGTCAACAACGAGGATGCCAAGAAGCTCTTCCCGGCCGGCTGGGAAGAAAAGAAGCCTTACCTGCGCCTGGTCAAACAACCCAACCGCTGAAGCATTCGCGTCGCTTTGGCGCGAGAGCGGCTTACGTCCTCGGAAGAATCCTCGCAATACGAGTGTATTGCTCCGGTTCTTCCTCCGGGCGCGCTCGCTCTCGCACCAAATCGAACACGAATGCCCTTCCCAACGAAGGTGTTCAGATGTCCGAAAACGGCTAGCCGGGGTCCGGGGGGCGGCGCAGTCTTGGCCGCATGACGCTCGAGCCCACGGCTTGTTACCGCGCGCTGCTGGCGCGCGACGCGCGCTTCGATGGGCTGTTCTTCGTCGCGGTGAAAACCACAGGCGTGTATTGCCGGCCGATCTGTCCGGCGCGCACGCCCGGCCGTGATCGTTGCGCGTTCTATCGCACCGGCGCCGAGGCCGAGCGCGACGGGTTTCGCGCGTGCCTGCGCTGTCGCCCTGAGCTCGCGCCCGGCGGTGCACCGCAAGCAACGTCCGGCGGCGCATCTACAGAAGCCACGCAGCGCATCGTGCGCGCGGCGATCGCGCGGATCGAAGCCGGCGCGCTCAACCACGGATCGTTCGAGGAGCTGGCGCAAGCGCTCGGCGTCTCGGATCGCCACCTGCGACGCGCGATCCAAAGCGAGCTCGGCTTGTCGCCGGTCGAGCTCGCGCAGTCGCGGCGCCTTTCGCTCGCCAAGAGCTTGCTGCACGACTCGACGCTCTCGATTACTTCCATCGCCTATGCGAGCGGCTTTCGCAGCTTGCGGCGGTTCAACGCGCTGTATCTCGCGAAACACGGCCGTGCGCCCTCGGCGATGCGCCGCACGCCGCTCAGCCCGCGCGCCGTCCAGCCGCAGGGCGACACCATCCGCATCACGCTCGACTATCGACCGCCGTACGCGTGGGACGCGCTGCTCGCGTTCCTCGCGATGCGCACGATCCCGGGCGTCGATTGCGTAGTCCGTGGCAGAGATGGCGACGAGTACCGCCGCACGCTGCAGGTAGGCGAGCACCGCGGGTTCATCGCCGTGCGCCCGCACCCGACGCGCCGCGCGCTGCAAGCCGATGTGGCGCTCTCACTGGGCCCGGTGCTGATGCCGCTGGTCGCGCGTGTGCGGCGCGCGTTCGATCTCGACGCGCATCCGGTCGCGATCGCAGCCCAGCTCGGGCGCGACGCGCGGCTCGCAGCCAGCGTGCGCGCCGTACCGGGCATGCGCGTGCCCGGCGCGTTCGACGGCTTCGAGACGCTGGTGCGCGCCGTGCTCGGGCAACAGGTCAGCATCGCCGCGGCGACCACGCTCGCAGGCCGGCTGGCCGCGGCGCTCGGCGAGCCGATCACCACGCCGTTCGCCGAGCTCACGCGCTTGTCGCCCACGCCGACCGCCGTGCGCAGCGCCGAGCCCGCGCAGCTCAGCGCGCTCGGCATTCTCCCCGCGCGCGCGCTCACGCTGCAGCGCTGTGCCGAAGCGATCCTCGATCACGGCTTGCACCTCGAAGCCGGCGCGGACGTCGACGCTGCGATAGCTCAGCTGCTCGCCCTACCCGGCATCGGTCCGTGGACCGCGCACTACGTCGCGATGCGCGCGCTCGCGTGGCCCGACGCGTTTCCAGAAACGGACTTGGTGCTGCGCAAGGCGGCAGGAGGCCTCACGCCGCGCGCGTTGAGCGATGCCGCGCAAGCGTGGCGACCGTGGCGTGCGTATGCGGTGCTGCACTTGTGGAACAGCATCGCGAGCAAACCCACCACCAAGGCTCGCGGCGCCACGCGCGGTCCGAAACGCTCCAAACGAAAGGCCGCTCCATGAAAATGCTGCTCGAAACCTCATCGGCCACGTATTTCGATGTGCTGGATACGCCGATCGGCGAGCTCAACTTGCGTTGCCTCGAGCGCGGCGCGCTGTGCGAGATCGTGTTCGACACGCAAATCGATCGCCGGCGCTGGTTGGAGACGCACGCGCGCGGCACGCGCGATCCGCAGCGCCTGCGACCCGCGCGCGAGCAGCTGCGCGAGTACTTCGCAGGCGAGCGCACGCGCTTCGAGCTCGACCTCGCGCCCGAAGGCACGCCCTTCCAATGCAGCGTTTGGCGCGAGGTCGCAGCCATCCCACATGGAACGGTGTGCTCGTATGGAAGCATCGCGCAGCGCGTCGGCTCCCCGAAGGCCGCGCGCGCGGTCGGCGCAGCAAACGGCCAAAACCCGCTGCCGATCGTCGTTCCGTGCCACCGCGTGATCAGCGCGAACGGCACGCTCACCGGCTACGCGGGCGGCCTATCCCGCAAAGGTTTCTTGCTGCGGCTTGAAAACGTGGCCGGGGTGCGTACGGAGACGTGAAGGCGAGATGCGATCGCTGTCCTGGAGGCAATCCCAATGCAACCTTTCAGCAAGATCCTCGTTCCCACGGACTTCTCGCAGCATTCGGAGCAAGCATTGCCGGTCGCTGCGGACTTGGCCCGCCGTTACGACGCGCCGATCACGCTGCTGCACGTGTACGAGGCGGTCCTCCACGCGGTGCCCGAGAGCTACCTGCTCTACTCGACCCAGCATTTACCGGAGCTGCTCAAGGCGCTCGAGCATCAGCTGGAAAAGCAGCAGGCGCTGCTGCGAGCGATGGAAGTGAAGAACGTCGAGATCAAGATGCTCGAAGGCGCGCCCTTCGTAGAGATCGTCGGTTTCGCCCGCAGCGAAAGCTTCGACTTGATCGTGATGGGCACTCACGGCCACACCGGCTTCCAACACATGCTGCTCGGCTCCGTCGCCGAGCGCGTCGTGCGCAAGGCCCCGTGCGCCGTCCTCACCGTGCGCAAACAGGATCCCGCGAAGGCCGCGTAGGACAGTCTCGATCGCGTGAGCTTCGCTCACCTCGTGAGTGGGTGGGGCCCTGACGGCTTTGCCGGCGGGGCGGGAGAACGGCGCACGTTCTCCCGATAATTTAAGATCCGACTCCCTGCAGCAAGTGCAGGACCTCGCCGGGTGTCGTAACGCCCAAGCTTAGGAGCGCGCCCGCGCAGCGCGGCAGCTCGAACAACGCGCCGTTGCGCGCGACCGGCTTGAGCTGTGAGAGATCGGCGCCCGCCGAGAACGCCGTGCGCACGGCATCGCTCGCCACGAGCAGCTCGCTCACCGCGACGCGGCCCTTGAAGCCGGTGCCC
Source organism: Sandaracinaceae bacterium (assembly GCA_043752225.1). GTDB lineage: Bacteria > Myxococcota_A > Polyangia > Polyangiales > JAFGIB01 > JAYUYY01. Next base: position 4,049 of record JAYUYY010000658.1, read on the forward strand.
GAGCAGCGCTGACAACCCGCCCCGCGCTTGAGCCGCACTTGCTCGTGCTGCGCGAACGCGCCCGCGCGATACAAGCGCTCGATGATCGGATGCGGATACTCGCAGTCCTCGGTGCAGCTCGGGCACAGCTTGCGCACCAAACGCTGGTGCAGAACGCCCAGCAACGAGTTCGCGATCGCGTAGCGCTCGACGCCGAGATCGAGCAAGCGAAACATTGCTTCGACCGCGCTGTTGGTGTGCATCGAGGTCAGCACCAAGTGACCGGTCGTCGACGCTTCG
>JAYUYY010000659.1:0-4294 GCA_043752225.1 Sandaracinaceae bacterium
GAGCACGCGCGCCGCCAGGGCTTCTTCGCCCACGCTCGACAGCGGTACCAGCCCGCGCTCGATCAGCACGGGCTTGCCGAGCTCGAGCGCCAACACGTCGAGCGTGCCGCGCCACAGCAACAAGCGCGCTTCGCCTTCCGCGATCAGCGGCGCGATCAGCCGCGTAGCCGCGAGCGCGGTCGGCGTGACCACGTACGCGATCGCGAAGCTCGAGCACTCCCCGCTACGGCCGACCCAACGCCGCGCGCGCTCGATCCGTAAGTCCGCCGACGCCGAGGAGTACACGCTGCGCATGCGGCCGCGAGCCTAGTACGTCGGAGCTTTTGTTATCGGGAGAACGTGCGCCGTTCTCACCCACTCACGAGGTGAGCGTAGCTCGCGCGCGGTCTGCGCTCAGCCGACGTTCTTCTTGGGGTCCGCTTCGGGCTCGCCCACGCCCTGCTCTTCGAGCTTCTTCTTCACGAAGCGCTCGTACGCGTTCTCGCCTTCGCCGAAGCTCACGATGCGCACGCCCATGCCGCCCTGCTTGCCGGGCTCGGCATCGCCGCTCCACATCACTTCCATGTTCACTTCGATGCGACCTTCGTCGCCCTCGAACGCGACCTTGAGCTGCTCGCCGACCGGCAACACATCGTCGGCGACGATGAACATGCCGCTGCTGCTCATGTTGCGCGCTTCGGCCATCTTGACCTGGCCTTCACACCAGAGCTTTTGGTCGCTCTCGAACCGCGGGTCTCTGCGCTTCTGCTCGATCATCGAGGTGCTGTGCCTTTGCGGGATGAGGAATGTACGTTCGAGCGCCGATGTAGGCGCAAATTCAATCCACGCACAAAAATTCTAGCACGACCTCGCATCGTTGGCGGTGACTTCATCGCGCCGAGCGTCTCGTCGCCCGCTCAGTCGTCCGCGATCGTCGACGCGTGCGAACGCGATCGGTCGACGCGTCCTCTTTGGACACCCCAAGGCCCTTCTCGTAAGCTCGCCGAGATTCGCGCCAGCACCGAGCATCGGTAGAAAAGTAGGCGGGGTGAGTAACGTGGCCACACGCGCCATGCCGAAAACCGGCGAGCTGATCGCCGGCAAGTACCGCATCGAGACTCTGATCGGAGAGGGCGGCATGGGCGCCGTCTTCTCCGCGACCCACGCCATCACCGGCCGCAAGCTCGCGGTGAAGTGGATGCTGCCGGAAGTCGCCAAGAGCGACGACGCGCGACAGCGCCTGGTACGCGAAGCGCAAGCCACCGGCCGCATCGATCATCCCAACGTCGTCGACGTGTATGACGTCGGTGAGCACGAAGGCTCGCCGTTTCTGGTGATGGAGCTGCTGCAGGGCGAGAGCCTCACCAAAGGCCTCGAGCGTGGCGCGCTCAAGGTCCCCGAGATCGTCCGCGTGTTGGTCATGGCCGTCGAAGGCGTCGCCGCCGCGCATCGACACGGCGTGATCCATCGCGACATCAAGCCCGACAACATCTTCTTGTGCCGCAATCCGCAGGGCGAGCTCATCACCGCGAAGGTGCTCGACTTCGGCATCTCGAAGGTCACGTCGATGGGCGGTCAGCTCAACCCGCGGTTGACCAAGACCGGCGCGGTCATGGGCACGCCCTATTACATGTCGCCCGAGCAGGTCCGCGGCGTCGCCGAGATCGACGCGCGCGTCGACATCTATGCGTTCGGCGTGATCCTCTACGAATCGCTCACGGGTCGCGTCCCGTTCGACGCCAAGACGTACAGCGCGCTCGTGCTCGAGATCGCGACCGGTACGCCAGCGCGCCCGTGCACCGTCAATCCGCGGCTCGCCGGATCGCTCGAGCGCGTGATCTTAAAGGCGATGGCTCGCGAGCCCGACCAGCGCTACCCGGACATGGAGAGCCTCGCGAAGGCACTCGCGCCGTTTGCGACCGGTGGAACGGGGCTCACCGGCGAGACCGCGATGCCGACGGATCTCGGCCGCGCCAGCGGCCCGGCAACGACGCCCTTCGTCTCCGAAGGCCCTCCGGTCGTGCCGGTGAGCCGCGCCCCGATGTACATCTCGATCGGCGGTGCGGTCGCGATCGCCGCGGCGATCGCACTGTGGCCGAGCGATGACAGCCCAGCGATCCACGAAGCCGTGCCGACAGCCGTGTCCGCCGCTGCACCGCCTCCGCCCGCGCAACCGACAGCCGCGCCGACCGCGCTGGCGATGCCTGCGCCGACCGCCGTTCCTACAGGACCGGATGCTGGCGTAGCCGAAACGAGCGGCACAGGACCGAGTAGAGGTACACCGACTGAGCCGAGCATCGCCGAGCCTGTGCGGCCTAGCGTTCGTGAGCGGCACCGCGATCCAAGCCCCTCGGTCGATCCCGTCCACGTGGCGCCGGTCAAACCGAAGGGCTCGGGTCGCAGCGGCACGATCACCGCCGACGATTTCTGAGCGTCACGCGACGCTTACGCGGCCGCTCAGCCGAGGCGCGCGCTCGCGGGCTGCAGCCGTGGGCGCAGCGGCCGCCACCTCGGACTCGGCCGAAGGGCCGTCGAGCAGCATTATCGTGAAGAACGGCAGCACCATCGCGAGCAGCGGGGCCGCGGCTCCGGGTGCCAAGAGAGCCACGCCGATCGGGGCGGCCACGGTGAGGCCGGCCAAGACCAAGCCAGCGGTGCGGGGTGGGGTGTGAGTGGTTGAAGTCGCCATGAGGATCTCCTTCCAAGAACCTGCAGCTGTTGTTTGTTGCCAGCTGCACTGAATCAGTGATGACTGTGACACTATCAACTGTCTCAATGGAGTCAAGCGAGTGGTGTCACTATTTTCAAGCGCTCGAAACGAAGCTCGTTTGGGAGCCGAGAGCCGGCTGCGAACCGCTCGAAGGGCGGTGGGTCGCAGGCACTGGCAAGCTCGCAAATCCTCGGTGCCCAGTTGCGGCCCGCTTGCTGAAGCTCGTGAATGGGTCGCGCTGATCGCGGCTCCGTGACGCAAAAGATCACGCGTTTGCGTGTCCCATTTTTGCGTACGGCTGCGGCTCCACGCGCGCAGCGATCGAGCTAAACGCGCGCTAACTCAACGGCTCTGCGGGATCGCTCGCTGGAGCTGTCGCCGCAACGGCTCGCGCCGGCACGACCAGACCTGCGAGCCGTAACAGCGCTTGCTTGAACAAGCGGTTGGCTTGGCTCGGCCCGAGCTGGCTGTCGTAGAACGAGTTCGCGCGCAGACCGAGCAGCTGCGCATAAGCGAGCTGGCCGGCATCTTCGGGATCGATCGCGGTCAGATCCGGAATGCTCGCGAACAGCTCCACGAACATGTCCTTGATGCGCCGGTCATGCGTGATCTTGATCTTGCGCATCGCTTTGTTCTGAACGGCTTGTCCGTACAGATCGAGCATCACGCCTTGATCCACCTTGCGCAGCTTGGTCGGGCTCAAGAACAGATCGGCGATCGCTTCGATGCGCTCGGCCGGCGCTTGATCGTTCAGCTTGGTAATCTCGGCTTCGATGCCACGCGTGACCGCTTTGAAGAACGCCTCGAGAATCGCTTCCTTGCCCGTGTAGTAATAGAGCAAGTGGCTCGACGACATTCCGGCTTCTTCGGCGATGTCGCTCAAGGTCGTCGTCGCATAGCCCTTTTTGGCCATGCAGTGGTACAGCGCGCGCACGATGCGCCCCCGCCGATCGCGCGCATCTGCCGCGTCCGCGAGGTTGATCGCCGTGCTGCCTTTGGCCTTCATCGCATCCTCCCCTAGCCGGCACGGTGCTAAGGGCAGGAGCGCGAGGTGTCAATCCGGTTTGAGGTCAATTCAAATCAAGGCTGAGCGCGGCTCGCGCACAAAGCGCGCAGCTTATTCTTGTGACCACGACTGCATGCTCGCGAAACTACGCGCTGAGCACGGCGCCTGGCGCCAAAGGATGTCGGCCTGACGTCACGAGGTTAGTCACCGCGCCTTGTTCGTTGCGCTCACGAAATGGTCCAAGCCTCTTTGCCTTGAGCTCTGCGCTGGCGAGCGCTTGGTAGCGATCGTTGAAGAGCAGCGCGAGCACGATCGTGCCGTAGTAGCCGGAGGGCATCTTCGGGCTTTCTTCGAAGCAACGCAGCATGTGGTACGGGCGCGAAGCGCGCGCGTGGTGATCGGAGTGCCGCGACAAGCCGACCAGCGTGTAGAGCGTGAACCAGTTGTCGGTGTCCCATGAATCGACGGTCGTGACGCTCTTGGTCGCGCGGTCGATGCCCCAGTGCTCGATGTAGTTCACGACCTCGAGCAACATCACCGCCATGCGCGCTTGCAGCACGAAGAACAGCGCGGCGATCCAACCCCACACGAAGTAGTAC
>JAYUYY010000660.1:0-4283 GCA_043752225.1 Sandaracinaceae bacterium
ACCAATCACACCTACAATGCTTGCAAGAACGCGCTGTGGCATGTCGCGGACCGTGCGCGCGCCAAGCTCGTGATCGCGCCGCTGCCGTTTCCGATCGCAAGCGAAGAAGCCGTCCTCGAAGCAATCCTCGCAGCCGTCACGCCGCGCACGCGGCTACTGCTGATCGATCACGTTACGAGCCCGACAGGCCTGGTGATGCCGGTCGAGCGGATCGTGAAGGAAATGCATTCGCGCGGCGTGAAGGTGCTGCTCGATGGCGCGCACGGCCCCGGTCTGCTGTCGTTCTCGGTGCGCGCGATCGGCGCCGACTACTACACAGGCAATTGCCATAAGTGGTTGTGCACGCCGAAGGGCTCGGCGTTCTTGCATGTAGCCGACAATACGACCCGCATCGATCCGCTTGTGATCAGCCACGGCGCGAGCTCGATGCGCACCGATCGCCCGCGCTTGTGGCTCGATCACGACTGGGCCGGCACCGTCGACCCGACGCCGTTCCTGTGCATCCCGGAGGCGATCGCGTTCTTGTCGTCGCTCCTGCCCGGCGGTCTGCCGGCGTTGCAGCAGCGCAACCGGCAGCTCGCGCTCGCCGCGCGCGCGCTGCTGTGCGATGCGCTCGAGATCGCGCCGCCTTCGCCCGAGAGCATGATCGCCGCGCTGGTCGCGCTGCCGCTGCCGCCGCGCAGCGAGCCGCTACCGCCCGATGCGTTTCAAGATCCACTGCAAGCGCGGCTCTACGACGTGCACAGGATCGAAGCGATCGTGAGCCTCTTCCCGGCACCGCCCGCGCGCACTCTTCGCGTCTGCGCGCAGGTCTACAACCACACCGCGCAATACGTTAGGTTGGCCGCTGTGCTCAAGAGCGAGCTCGCCGCCTAAGATGAAGCGGGTCGATCCGGCGCCGTCGCGCGTACACACGGCGCTCGTGCTCGTGGCCTGCTTGTCCGCAGCGTGCTTGTGGTCGCGGCTCGGTCTCGCACGGCTCTCGACCGCGCATCACCACACCTTCGATCTCGCCGAGTACACGCGGCTTGCTTGGGGCCTCGCGCATGGCCAACCGTGGGACTCGGTGATGGGCGGGCACATGCTCGGCGGGCACATCCCCTGGGTGCTCGCGCCGCTCGGCGTGCTCGGCTCGCTCTTCGGAACCGCGCAGACCTTGATCGTGGCGCAGGCGTTCGCCCTAGCTTTTTCGGGCTATGCGTTCTTTCGCCTCGCCGCGCGCGTCGTCGGCGAGGAAGCCGGCGTGTTGCTAGCCGTCGCGTACCTCGCGTATCCGAACCTCGGTCATGTCGCGACGTATGAAATGCATCCGGGCAGCTTCGCGCTCTGGCCGATGCTCGTGGCGTTCGATGCGCTCGACCGCGCGCGTGCGAAGAGACTCGTGCTCGCCTGCCTGGCCGTGCTCGCCTGCCGCGCGAGCTTCGCGCTCGAGGTGATCTGCATCGCGCTCTTGGCCGTGCTCAGCGATCCGGTCAGCCACGTGAGCCTCGAGACTCGCGCGCGCATGCGCCGCGTCGGCGTCGCGCTGGGCATCGGCGCTGCGCTGTATCTGGCGATGTCGATGTTTTATCTGCGTCCTACTTTCGGCGGTCTCGGCGGCGCGGTGAGCGGCAGCCTCGACGCGCATTTCGGCAAGTGGGGCGGGAGCCCATTCGGGATCGTCGCGGTTCTGTTTTCGCGTCCGGCGGAGGTCTTCGCGCACCTCTGCACGCCCGAGCGTTTGCGTTACTTGCCGATGGTGCTGGCCCCGCTCGCATTCCTACCGCTGCTCGCACCGCGCGCGCTGCTGGTGGCGTTGCCGGCGATCGCGATCAACCTCGCCAGCGAGTTTCCGACCACCACGCGCATCGATTCGCACTACCTCACCTCGGCCGTGCCGGCGCTCGCGGTGGCCGCGATGTACGGCGTAGCGAAGCTCACGCGTTGGCCTTCGCTCGCAGGAGCTCATGCGCCTGCGCGCGCGCTGCTCGCGCTCGTCACGCTCGCGGTGAGCGTGCTCGCAAACGTCTTGGCGGGCGGGATGCCGTGGTCTCGCGACTTCGTGGCGGAAGACTTTCGGCCCGACACCCGCACGCGTGCGATCGCCGCGATCCTCGCGCGCATCCCCGAAGGCGCTTCGGTGCAAGCGCCCGATGTCTTCCTACCGCGCCTCGCCGAGCGCAGCATCGTGCATCGCGCGCCGCCGCCCGATCGCAACACCGAGCTCGTGGTGCTCGACCTCGCGCACCGTCGTCTCTATGCGCAGCACGAGGATCTGTTGCGCACGCGCCAAGAGCCGGTTGCGCGCGCCTGGCTGGCGCGTCCGACGCTCGGGCTGATCGCGCGCGCCGGCGACTACGCGCTCTTGCAACGCGGCGTCGAGCCGCGCGCGGGCCTAGTGCGCCGTTACTTGTTCGTACGAAAGCGCAGCCAACCGGTCCCGACCGACGCACCGCTGACGCGCTGTCTCGCGCTTCGCTCCGCCATCCTCGCACCCGATTCCGTCACGATCATGTTGCTCGCGCGCGAGCCGTGCCCGTCGGATCTGGCGCTGCGCATCGGCGCGAGCGCCAAACCGAGCCGAGTCGACCTGGCCTGTGACGGTTTGATGTCCCCCGCACACTTTCGGGCCGGCGACGTGATCCGCTCCGTGCACGCGCTTTCGCCCTTGGAATATCGCCAGGCGCAGCAGCGCGGGCTGTGGATCGGCGCTCTGCGCAGCAGTGGCGCGCGCCCCGATCCCGAGGACCCGAACGCAGTGCTGGCGGTCGAGCCGGAGACCTCTAAGGTACCGCCGTGACCGCGCCGGACCCGCAAACCGGAGCTCGAGCACAAGCCTTGCGCGGCACGCGTACCGGATTCACTATCGGCCGCCGTTTTTTAGGACGGCCGATTTCATGCGCGGCGAGACCGCGCGTTTACAAAAAGGATTGCTCGTGACCTATTCTGGCTATATTCGTTTTTTCTCGATCTCGACCGTGATGGTCGCCACGGTGCTGGTTGCGTGCAACCCGCCGCCCGCAAAGCCCAAGCCGGCTGATCCCAAGGCGTGCACGCAGTACGCCGAGAAGCTGTGCGCCGAGATGGGCGCTGAGTCGCCGACCTGCGCGAGCACCAAGAGCACGCTCGACGTGCTGCCCCCGGCCGCGTGCGCCGCCGGCCTCGCAGACGTCGCGTTCACCAAGAGCAAGCTCGGCGACGCGCGCAAGAAGTGCGACGAGCTCTCGACCCGCTTGTGTAAGGACATCGGCGAAGGCGAGACCTGCACGATGGTGCAGACGCAGACCAAGAGCTTCCCGCCCGACCGCTGCGAGATGATGCTCGGCAAGTACCCCGAGGTGCTCGCCGACCTTCAAAAGATGGAAGCGAAGAACAAGCCGCTTGCGGCCGACAAGATCGCGTTGATCGCGAGCGGCGAAAACCTGACGGCGTTCGGTCCGGCCGACGCGAAGGTCACGATCGTCGAGTTCTCGGACTTCGAGTGCCCGTTCTGCAGCCGCGCTGCGAACGTCGCGACGCAGATCAAGCAGAAGTACGGCACGAAGGTGCGCTTCGTGTTCCGCCAGTTCCCGCTCAGCTTCCACCCGAACGCGCACGTCGCCTCGCAGGCCGCGCTCGCCGCGCATGCTCAAGGCAAGTTCTGGGAGCTGCACGACAAAATGTTCGAAGACCAGAAGAAGCTCGATCGCGCGTCGCTCGAAGCGAGCGCCAAGGCGGTCGGCCTCGACCTCGTGAAGTTCAAGAAGGCGCTCGACGACAAGACCTACGCGCCGGCTGTCGACGCAGAGATGAAGCTCGGCGAGCAAGTCGCGGTCGACGGCACGCCGACCATGTTCTTGAACGGCAAGCGGGTCGCGAACCCGACCGACTTCGACACGATCGCCAAAGAGATCGACGCCGCTCTTGCCGGTAGCTGATCGCGGACGGCTGATCCACACAACTTGTGACTGAAGTCTCGCTCGCTGCGCACACGGTTAAAGAGCCAAAAGCGCCCGCGATTCGGGACAGAGGAAGGCCAGCGGGCGAGCTCCGCTGGCCTTTCTTGAATTTTGCTCAAATCACTGCCACATCGCTGTGGTGGGCTCAGGCGCGGCGAGATACGCCGTGTATGCTGCCCAACGGTGCGTGGTTTTTTTGTTTTGGTGGGCGCCTCAAAGGGAGCTTTGCATGAGCAGGTCAGTTGCAATCGCGGTCGTCTGTGCGCTGGGTTTTGGTCTCGTCGCTTGCGGCAAAGACGACAGCCCTAGCGACAACTCAGCAGCTGGCACCAGCGGCGTAGCCGGCGCGAACGGCGCTATGGGCGG
>JAYUYY010000661.1:0-4279 GCA_043752225.1 Sandaracinaceae bacterium
CACCTCGCAGTCGTCGAAATCCTGCTTGCGCTCAAGTCGCGACACATCAGCTTGGTCGATGTGCGCCGACTTCGCGACGTCCACTTGGGTCTTGCCGGCGGCGTCACGCAGCGAACGCATTGTAGACGGCGGATTGTTTCCGTAGAAAAGTGACCATCGATGTCGCGGTGCTACTCAGGCATGCCGGGCAGGGTCATCGCTTCTTGGCGGAGCGGCGCGGTGGGCTGGACGGCTTGTCCGGCGAGTCGTCGCGCTCGAAGGGATGACCATCGCGCCACGAGTCGGCGTCGATGTCCACCTTGTGGCAATGCTGGGCGAAGCGATCGACGAGCGCGACGACGCACGCAGCTCCGGGGAAGACAGTGCCCCACTGCTTGAAAGCGAGGTTGGTCGTGATGATGATCGAGCGTTGCTCGTGCCGACGGCTGATGATGTTGAAGAGGATGTCGGCGGCGCGGCCGTCGCAGGGCAGGTAGCCGAGCTCATCGAGGATGAGCAAGTCGGGCTGGGTGTATCGCTTCAAGCGCCTCTCGAAAGCTGGCAGCGACTCCTGCTGAAGCAGATCGGCGAGCGCACTGGCGAGGGTCGTGAAGCGGACCGTCTTGCCGGCGACGAGGGCAGCGAGCCCGAGGTTCTTGGCGAGCATCGTCTTGCCGGCGCCGGACGGACCGCGCAGAAGCACGTTTTCGCCGCGGGCTGCGAAGTCGAGCGTACAGAGGCGGTCGATCATGGCGCGGTCGATCTTGCGAGGGTGAGCCCACTCGAAGCGGTCCAGCGGTTTGAAGCGATGCAAGCACGCGGCGTGCGTGCGGCGCGCGAGGTTTGTGTTGTCGCGGGCACGGCGCTCGAGTGTGACGAGCGCCTCGAGGGTCTCGGTCGGGCCCATGCGACTCTTGTGAGCGTGGGTCAAGAAGGCGCCCAGGGCGTCGTGGCCCGCGCGAAAGCCGATTTGCGTGAGTTGCGCAGTCAGGTTTTGGGGTTCAGTTGTCATCATAGCTCCCGAGGTCATGAGGCACGACGTCGCGGTCGTCGGCGTGTTCAGGCATGGCGATGTCGACAGGGACCGGACGTCGTCGTTCTTTGCGCAGCCGGTCGCACGCCACCGCCAGCGCGCCGGTGTCGCGCAGCCCGCGCGACACGATCTCGGCGACAGCAGTGCTGAAGACCTCATCGCCGTAGAGGTCCAGCAGCTTGATCGCACGCGTCACTTGGATCGCGAGACTCGGACCCGAGCTCACCCAGCGCTCCAGTAGCGCGCCGAATGCCGGTGCGACGGCGCGCAGCCGATCGCGGCCCTTGAGGTCCGCAGCGGCGCGGCGCTCGGCCACGAGCGCTTCCCGATGCGCAGGTACCTCGATCACTTGGCGCTTGCCGTACATGCGCAGGTGCTGCGCGATGCAAGTTGCGCCATCGAGCACGCGTACCGTCACGTCATCGGTGACGAGCGTCAGCGCGCGCTCGGCGTGCGATGTCGGCACCGAGTAGCGATTGGTCTCGAAGCGTATGAAGGCCTGTCGGTCAGCACCGATCGGCTCGACGTGGTCAGTCTCGGGAAGTGGATCGACAAGCCCGAGCAGGCGCGGTCGCTCGTCGTCGAGCACCTCGGCGACGGTCTTTTGTGCAAGCACCGGGTGCGGACGCGGATGGGCGATCTCCGCAATGAAGCGCCCGAGCTGCGTGTTGCCCTCGGCGACTCCGGTGATCGTGCGACCGGCCAGGAAGCGTTCGCGCAGGTAGCGGATCGCTCGCTCGACCTTGCCTTTGTGCTCGGGGCGCCTCACCGCGCACAGTCGCGGCTGCACGCGCATCTTGCCGCAGAGCTCCAAGAGCACGGGGTGAAAGCGCACCGCGTCACCGCGACGCTCGAGCACCACGATCTTCGGATTGTCGAAGAGCCACACGCGGCTGACCCCGCCGAAGGCGCGTGCGGCGCGCACCAGCGATCGAGTCAGCGAGTGCACCGTCAAGTCGATGACGAATTCACCCCACATCGCACGCGAATGCGACAGCACGATCACGAAGAGCCACAGCGCGCGCTCGCCGCCCGGCACGGCGACCTTGCCGACGTAGGCCCAGTCGACCTGCGCCTGCTCGCCAGGCAGAGGCTCGGTGCGAAGATAGACCTCGCGGCGCGGTATAGGGCGGACCGTGGCCACGTACTGGCGCAGCGTGCGCGCTGCGCCCGCGTAGCCGCGCTCGACGAGCATATCGTGCAGGCGAGTCGCGCGCAGCCGCGGATAGCGCGCAAGAGTCTCGTTGATGAAAACGAGGTATGGATCCACCAGACGCACGCGCGGCGGCGTGCAACGCACGCGCGCTTGGCCGAGTCCCAGCACGCGCCGGACCACGTCGGGATGGGTTCCAAGCTGCGCGACTATAGTGCCGACCTTCCAGTGCTCGGCGTAGTACAGCCGCGTGATCTCGGCATCGAGCTCGGGCGTCGTCATCGCACGCCTCGCATCTGCAGCTGGCGCAGATCAGCGAACGAGCCCAGACGCCGTCGGCGGCGAATCGGGTCCACGACCTCCACCTCGTAGTGCACCGTCTGGTAGCCGAAGCCGAAACCGTCCGAGAGGCCCAGTGCGGATGAATCGTCCCCGTCGGCCGCATAGAGCACAACAGACACCGGACGCTGCAGCCACAGCGCCAGACCTTCCAGCAGCGTCGGCGCCGAGCGCGGGTGCATGCACGTCCCAGGCGGCGGAAGCGCCGTCCGCAGCAGCTCGTTGCCACCGACCGTCAGGTACAGCCGCGTCGTTTCTCGCGTAGGTTTCAGCAAAAGACTTGGTTTGAGCATCGAGCGTTGTCGGCGCGTTCAGCATGCGCGCGGAGCAAATCCCCGCAGACAGCATCGCGCTCACCCACACGCTGCCTGACAAGACAAATTTCTCGATACCGAGATGCGTCACTTTCTGCTTGGCGAGCTTGGCCCGGTAGCTCACCTGCCGAGCCGCGTGATCGCGGCGTCCGGCGTAGCTTTGCTGGTAGCGGCGCTGAGCTTCGCGTTGACTCGCACGGCGTCCCGCGTCGCGACACGGATCGCTGCAGTAGACCTGCCCGCGGTCGCAGCGACGGCACACGTAGAAGACCGCGCTGCAATGGTTGCACCGAGCTTCTCGAAAGCTGTCCTGCGCCTCGCCGGATTGCACCATGCACGATGCGCGACGTTCTTGACGGCGAGCCCGCGTGTCTCCCTACTGTGCCCGGCGCGGAGGACCAACAAAGTGACCCGACCCAAACAACGCTCCAAGATCAACAAGTACGGTTCGCAACGTCCGAAGCCGAAGACCGAAGCGCAGAAGCTCGAAGACGTCGTCCTCGAAACCGCGCGCGTCTTCACATGCGCGCACGAAACCGCCGAGGACTGCGCCACCGAGTGTGAGCGGCGCCTCGAAGATGTCGACGCGGACCTCCACTACCGACGCGTCCCACTCGACATCTGGAGCGGGCGCCCTGGCCGCGTTCAAGCCCTCGCCGCCGCCATGGCAGAGCTCATCACCGAGAACGAGCGACACAAGAAAGTCATCGCAGAACTCTTCCAACGCTTCGAGGCGCTGGCCGCTCTGGAAGACTTCCACGAACACATCGAACCGCCCAACAAGTACGTCGCCGTCGTGCGCACGCTCTTCGAGCCGCCCAGCGCCGGGTAACGCAGCCTCGACTCGAGTGGCAGATTTCTACGAAACGAGGCGGCCGTTCACACACGCGACTCGAGTGAACGTTGAAGCTCAGCGAAGCGCGGGTCGAGCCTCTCGGCGAGTCGCGCCTTCTTCGGGCGTGCCTGCTTACCACCACGCGGCGACACAGGGTTGCGTGCCGCCGTCGGCTGCGCCGCCGGAATCACGAGGAGCGGGTGCGTCGCTTCTGCCATAGATTCGACGCCGCGCTGTGGATCAACCGCGCGTTGAGCGGCGGGCGTTCCACTGCCGCACGCGCGTCTTCACGACGTCATGTAGCTTGGCGTCCGGACCGCCGAGGATAAGTCGCCGTTGAACGTCGGAGAAGAAGTCCTCGATCTCTGCGAACGAAACGCCTTTGAGCGCCGCAGCCACGAGCCTCTTCGTCGGGCCGAGCTGCACGCTTTGGCGTTGCTCAAATCGCGCCATCCACTCCGTGACGTCACGTGCTTGCGGCGCGGGGAGCGTGAGCCGTACCTGAAAACGTCGCCACACGGCGCGGTCCAGTAGCTCGGGATGATTCGTAGCCGTCATCACGACGACATGTGCAGGCAGCGCGTCGATGTTCAGCAGCAGCGAGCTGACCACTCGCTTGACCTCGC
>JAYUYY010000662.1:0-4276 GCA_043752225.1 Sandaracinaceae bacterium
CCGCTGCCGCCGCTGCCGCCCGAGCCACCGCTACCGCCTGAGCCACCTCCGCCGACGCCACCGCCGTCGATCGGATCGATGCCCGAATCGTCGTCGGGCTCACCGCTGTCTAGAGGCGGTTGCGCGCCGCCGGTCGTCCCGCTCATCGATGTGCCGCCGACGCCGCCCGCGCTCATGCCGCCCTGTCCGCCGGTGCCACCACCCGCATCGAGCTCGCCGACCGCATTCGGCAAGGCGATCGAGCCGCTGCAGTCGCATGCGGCCCACGTATGCGCTGCGGTGCAGACGCGCGCGCCTTGCATGCCGCCGCCGCCGCATGCACAGACCTCCGTCACGCCCGTCACGCCGCACGGCTCGAGCTCGCCGCAGCTGCTCGCGAATAGGAGCACGCCACAAGAGGCGACGGCGTACATGCGTGCTCGCGACATAACGCCTGGCTCCTTCACGCAACGCTCTATAGAGACAGATCGCATGGGCATGCTCAAGGTGCAGGCATCTCGGGTGGTGCAGGGGTGAACACCCAGCGCGCGATCGTCACGTAGCCGCTGTCTTGCGCGGTGCGGTAAATGTCGCGGCCATATTGATCGACGCCGAAGTGCCCAGCGCCTCCGGCTTGAACCGCGAGCGGCTTGCGCAAGAGCGGCGAGTCCTTGGGCTTGCGCTCGTCGACCATCGAGAGCGCGAGCGCGTAGCTCGCAGACAGCTCGTCACCGGTCGGCAAGTCGAACGGCTCGGGGAACGTGCCGTCGTCCAAAGGCAAACGCGTGCGACCCGGCCCCCACACGCGAAAGAACCGCTCGGGCGCGCCGTGGCACGCGGGGAAGCCGCAGTCGCGCAGCAGCACCGCGTACACCTCGCCGCGGAACGCTGGGAAATCGCGGCGCGCGGCGAGCGGCGGATCGGCTGGATCCACGCAGCCCGAAAAGCACGCGGACAAACACGTGAACGCGCACGCGAGCAGCACGGCGCTCGAGCGAGAGGCGAGAAGCTCCATGCTCACAGCTCCCCCGCGATGCGCGCGGTCAGCAAACGCTCGACGTCTTCGAACAGCGACTCGACCGGCACCGAGCTGCTCGCTTCGCGATACGCGAGCGCGACGCGCACGTGCTCGCCGACCTCGGCTTCGAGAGCGACTTGACCCGCGAGCCCCACGCCCGAGCAGCACGCGCCTTCGTGACGCAGCGAAGGGCCGACCACGACGATCCACTGCGCTTCGGGCCCTGCGCGCAACGTGATCACCTCGCCGAGCTTCACGCTCAGCTCGGCGCGCAGCATCGGCCCGCCGAGGTTGTAGCGCGGCACTTGGTACTGGTGCTCCTCCGGCACGAAGGTTCGATACGCAAAGCCGAGCGGAAATACCAGCACCGGCGCATTCGCAGAGGCGCCGAGCCGAACCGCAGGCGCGACGCTGAGCTCGACGCGCTGCGTCCGCGCGGCGATGCGCTCGGGCAAGCCAAAGAGCGGCGTGAGCTCAAGCTCGAGGCCGAGCGAGGTTTGGTAGACGAGCAGCGTCTCGATCGAAAAGCGATCGCGCGGCCACACGTGCACGCGCAGCGCGAGCTCGGTCGCGGCATACGGGGTTTCGCGCAGCCGCTGCACGCCCTGCGGAATCGGACGCGTGAACGTGAGGCTGCCTATGCCGAGCGCGGCGCTGAAACGCAACGCGATCGCACGCGCAGGGGTGGCTTCTGAAAGCGGCTCGCTTGCGGCAGCGGACTGCGCATCGGCGTCGGGCGCTTCATCGGGCGAGGGATCGCCTTCGAAGATCATTTCGGGCTCGGCGGTCTCGGCCGACGACGTGGACGCTGCCCCTTCGTCGAGCTCCGCAGGAGGGCCTTCGGGCGCGGTGACCGGCTCTTGCGCCGCGTCGCCCTCGAACGCCGGGTCGAGCTCTTCTTGCGCAAACGCGCCGCTCGCAAGACGGCTCGCGAGCAGCGCGCATGACGCGGCTGCGCAGAGCACGGCTCGCACGCGTTGGCTGACTTGACTCACAGTTTGACCTCGACGGCCAAGGTCATCTCGAACGCGGTGATCTGATCGAGCAACAAGAACTCGTGATAGAAAAATAGCGAAGGCGCGGCCAGCAACACCAGCCCGAGCTCGCTGCCCACGTCATCGAGCTGCCAGTGGCGCGACAGCTCAAGCTCGACGCGATGCGATGAAAGCGACGAGAGCTCTTTGTCGCTCGTGTAGTGCTCGGGCAGCGGCATCGGCTCGTAGAACGTCTTGAAGTGCGAGGCGCTGCTCTGGTGATAGAGGCGATAGCCGAGCGCGATCAGCCAGTGGTCGCCGGGGATGAGCGCGCCATCGATGTTGACCGTGTGCGAGGTCATGCCCCAGTTGTCGGTGTAGAAGCGGTAGCCCGCGCCGACCGAGATCGACTCGCCGAGCGCGCGCCGCAAGCTCAGCGCGATCGCGTGCTTCACGCGCGAGTCAGGGTTCTCCTCGAGCCGGCACATCCGCACCGGAGAGACGCACGTGCTCGGCACGCTGCCCGCGTCCATCGCAAAGCGGACGTAGCGATAGGGGCTCGAGAGATAGCCCTCTTGATCGCCGAGCTCGTAGACCAGAGAACCGAACATCTTCGCGTCGAGCACCTGCGTGAACGATACGCGCGCGCTCGTGCTCGCCGCGGCGCGGTCGAAGTCGGGATCACCCGCGCGTCCGACGCGATCGAAATACGCTTGCAGGGCGAGCGCGAGCGTCGCGTTGTTGTCCGCGAAGTCGTACGCGCCCGATAGCGTTCCACCGTTCGACTCGTAGTCGTACTCGGTCGAGTAGCGGTAGGCCGCGCCGAGCGTGAGGTCCGAGAACGCGTGCTCGAGCGCGACGTTGATCTCGTCGCGCTGCTCGGTCACTTGCTTCGAGGCCGCGGTCACGATGTCGATCGACGCGCTGGTCCACACGTCGACGGTGTAGACGAGGTCGAGCCGCGTCTCCTCCGCGATCGGCGCGCCGACCTCGACGCGCGGCGTGATCACGGTCGTGTGATCGCTGTCGGTGCGCACGTAGAGCGATGATGACGCAGAGACCCTGTTGTCTTCCTGTGCACGCGCCGGCAAAGGAGCGGAGCTCCACAGCGCGCAGATCGCGAGCAGCAACGCGCGCGCGAACGCCGCTCGGACCGAAGAGGGCTCAGCTGCCATCGGCTGCGTCCGGCGCCCATTCGATCGTGACCTCGACCAGCGGTCCATCGATCGCGACCGCAGCGGGCATGCTGTACGGCGCTTCGCCCTTCATGAAGTCGAACACCGCAAACTCGCCGGGCTCTTTGTCCGACTCGGTGACTTCAATGTAGAGCTTGTACGCGCCGTCTGCGACCGGCTTGCCTTCGAAGTCGACGCCGGTCCAAACGGTCTCGTGCTCGTCTTCGTGATCGCGCAGCGTCGCCGACGTTACGACATCCGGACCGGGCTTCTCCGTGCAGGTGTGATCCTGCCAGTACACGAGGCCCGGCTTGCGCAGCTCTGCGCCAATCTCGAGCGTGGCGACGTACTTGCCATCGACGGTCTCGATCCACACCGCGGTGCAATTCCTCGGGGCGTACCGACCGTCCAAGGACTGCGTCTTGTACGCGATGCGCAACGCACCGGTCGTGAGCGAGCCCGCGCCGGCATCCACGACTTCGGGCAACGACACGCAGCGATTGCCGAGGCCGGCCTGCGGTGCGGGCATATCCGTCGGATCGCTCGCGCCGAGCGTGCTGCCCGGCGTGTACAGGCCTGCGCCCGGATAGCTCGAAGCCGAGACGTCGTGCGGCTCCGCGCACGCGCTCGCGAACAGCGACGCCACCAGCACGCACGCAGGCACGCGCGCACGCGCACGCATCCGCGAACGGCGGGCGCGCCGCACGCGCCGCGCGCACAGAACGAGCAGCGCGCTCCAACCGAGCCACGTCAGCGCGTGCGAATCACGCGCGCCCGGTCGAGCGACCGCACAACCGCCGTGCAGGATCTCTTCATACCGACCGGTCTCGCTGTCGCTCTGGATCAGCGGCACTGAGATCTCCTGAATCGAGTCCTGCGTGGGATCGCCAGACAGCGCTTCGGTCGCGACGAACCCGGCGGAAAACCAAATCGGTCCCTCTTGTGTCGAGGGCGGCGTCCACACGATGCGAAGCTGCTGTGCGCCGCATGAGCCCAGCGCGACCACGCAGCGCTGCCCGAGCTGACGCGCCTCGCAGCGCAGCGTGCCGGTTGCATCGGGCTTGACCAACATCGCCACCGGGTCACGACCCGGGCGCAACTGATAGAGCTTCGCGCCGAGCCGCGGCTGC
>JAYUYY010000663.1:0-4272 GCA_043752225.1 Sandaracinaceae bacterium
TCGGTGTGGGATTACGGCCCGCTCGGCGTCGAGCTGAAGAACAACCTGCGCGACGCGTGGTGGAACGACATGGTGCGCTGCCCGCCGATCGGTCCCGACGGCGAGCCGCTGTCGATCGTCGGCGTCGACACCTCGATCATCCAGAACCCGCGCGCGTGGGAAGCGTCCGGTCACCTAGGCGGCTTCAGCGATCCGATGGTCGACTGCCGCGAGACCAAGCAGCGCTATCGCTACGACCACGTGAAAGTGTTTCGTCACAAGAGCAACCCGGCGCTGCCGATGTTCGCGTTCATGGAAGGCGAGCCCGAGAAGGCGCAGAAGAAGCTGCGCAAGGTTAAGAACGCGACCGAAGAGGACTTCGAAGAGCTCGCGCTGTCCGCGGTGATCGCGGACCTCGCGCGCGTGATCGGGCCCGATGCGAGCACCGCCGGCACGCTCACCGAGCCGCGCCAGTTCAACTTGATGTTCAAGACCTACGTCGGCGCGATTCAGGATGAAGACTCGGTTGCGTACCTGCGGCCCGAGACCGCGCAGGGCATCTTTCTCAACTTCAAGAACGTGGTCGACACCTCGCGCGTGCGCATCCCGTTCGGCATCGCTCAAATCGGCAAGGCGTTTCGCAACGAGGTCACGCCGCGCAACTTCATCTTCCGCTCGCGCGAGTTCGAGCAGATGGAGATGGAATGGTTCTGCCACCCGAGCGAAGCGCAGAAGTGGCACGACATCTGGTGCGACCTGCGCGGCAAGTGGTGGCAGAGCCTGGGCCTTTCGTCCGACAACTTGCGATTGCGCAGGCATGATGACGACGAGCTCGCGCACTACGCCAAGGGCGGCGCCGGCACCTTCGACATCGAGTACCGCTTCCCGTTCACCGCGCCCGGCTTCGGTGAGCTCGAGGGCGTCGCGCACCGCGTCGACTTCGATCTCAAGCAGCACCAAGCGCACTCCAAGATCAAGCTCGAGTACTTCGACCAAGAGAAGAACGAGCGCTATTTGCCGCACGTGATCGAGCCGGCGGCGGGCCTGACGCGCGGCGTGCTCGCGGTGCTGTGCGAGGCCTACACGGTCGACGCTTCACGCCCGAGCCAGACCTTCTTGAAGCTCCACCCGCGGCTTGCACCGATCAAAGCAGCGATCTTCCCGCTGGTCGCCAAGGAAGGCATGCCGGAGATCGCGCAGAAGCTCTACGAGAGCTTGCGCAAGAAGTACGTCACACAGATCGACACCAAGCAGACGATCGGCAAGCGCTACGCGCGCATGGATGAAGCCGGCACGCCGTACTGCTTCACGATCGATGGCGACACGCTCACCGGCCAAACGGTGACGGTGCGCGACCGCGACACCGGCGCGCAGGAACGCATCGCGCTCGACAAGGTCGAGTCGTTCTTGGCCGACAAGCTGCAGTGATCGGCGCCCATGTTTGCATGGATTAAGCAGCGCAAACGCGCTGCGATTCGTAAACAACCGCTTCCGCTGGAGCAGTGCGCTTTCATCGAAAAAAATGTGCCGTACGCGGCGCGTTTGTCGCCGGCCGATCGCGAAGAGCTCTTCGAGCACGTGAAGGTGTTTCTCGCCGAGAAAAACTTCGAGGGTTGCGGTGGCTTGCAGATGAGCGACGAGGTGCGCGTCACGATCGCGGCGCAAGCCTGCGTGCTGCTGTTGCACCGCGAGACCGACTACTACCCGCAGCTGGTCTCGATCCTGGTCTATCCGTCGACGTACCTCGTGCCTCACAAAGGTCGCGACGCGACGGGCTTGGTATTCGAAGGCTCACAGGCTCGGCTCGGCGAGTCCGCAGCGCGTGATCGAGTGGTGCTCGCGTGGGACAGCGTGCTGTCGGGAGCGGCGGAGCTTCATGATGGGCACAACGTGGTGCTGCACGAGTTTGCCCATCAGCTCGATCAGGAGAGCGGCGCGGGAGACGGCGCGCCGGCACTGCCCCGCGGCTCGATGTATGCGACTTGGGCGAGCGTGCTCGGATCGGAATTCGAGCAGCTCGTTCGCGACGCGGAAGGCAATCATCGAACGCTGATCGATCACTACGGCGCAACCAACCCTGCGGAGTTCTTTGCAGTCGTGACCGAGACGTTCTTCGAGCGGCCGCACGAGCTCCGAGCGAAGCACCCGGATCTGTACCGCGAGCTGCAGCAGTTCTATCGCCAGGATCCGGCTGCGTCGGAGAGCACCTGACGTGGGGTGTAGCTAGGCGCTCGTCGAAGCCTTTCCGTAGCCGCATTCGCCCTCGTGAACCCTGCGCGCTTGCGTGTGCTCGTGTGCGCCGAGTTGAGCCGGGCCGTCGCCGAGTTGCGGTGAGTCGGTGCGCGGCTTGCGTCGCGTCCCGAGCGGCGGGTTAGCATCGTGAAGTGCAACGGCGAGCAGTGCGGTCGCAGTCTCTTCGACCTGCTTAGCGTCTTGGTCGGCTTGCTGATCGCAGTGCCGCCTGGCGTGATGGCGCAACAAGCCGAGACAGCGGCGGCTCAGCCCGGCGCTCAGGCAAACGCGGAGCCGAGCGAAGCCGACCTCAAGCTGGCGCGCTCGCTGTTCTACGACGCGCTCGAGCTGATCGATCAGAGCCAGTGGGCGCAAGCCGCTGACCGCTTGTAGCGCGTGCTCGAGATCCGCGACTCCGCGGTCGCGAGCTATCACTTCGCGAACGCGCTCAATCACCTCGGCCGCTATGTCGATGCGCGCGAGCGCTTGCAGCGCGTGCTCAATGATCCGAGCGCGAACGCCGAGATCCGTGCTGCTGCGAACGAGCTCTTTCCCACGGTCGACCACAGCATCGGCCGGCTGACGCTGCGCTTGGTGAGTGAACGCGGCGGGATTCGCATCCTGATCAACGGCCGCGAGGCGTCGCTCGTGGCGCTCGATGTGCCGGTGCCCGTGGACCCGGGTGAGGTCAAAGTGGTCGCGCTGCGCGATGGCGAAGAGGTCGCTTCATCGACCGCGCGCGTCGGCGGTGACGCCGGACTGCAGGTCGAAGTGGTGCTGCAGATAACCGTACGCGATCAGCCGTCCGCAACCGACGCGATCGCGCCCACGTTCGTGACCTTGCCCGACTCGGAGAGCCCTTCGCGGCTCGCGACAATTCCGAGCGCGCGCGACGAGGACGACGACTCGGGCTTGCTCGGACAGTGGTGGTTCTGGACCGCGATCGGTGTCGTCGGCGCAGGCGCGGCGGTCACCGTGATCGCGCTCAGCTCCGGCGGCACGGAGCCGGCTGATCTATCGGTCGTGCACGGCGACTTCGAGCCCGGCTTGCTCGAAGGGCGCGTGCAGTGAAACACGCCTACTTACGGCTCGCTGCGCTGCTCGTGGTGCTGTGTTGCGCGTTGTCCTGCGGCGATCAGGAAAAGCTCACCGCGCTGATCGTGGTGGTCGACAGCGACATCGATGAGTCGCTGCTCGACTCGCTGCGCATCGACGTCATCGGCTTCGGCGATCAACCGCTCGCGGGCGCGGAGCTGGGCGGCGATCACGCGCCGCCCCCGCGCACGCTCGGTTTGGTTCATCGCGGCGGACCGCTCGGGCCGATCACAGTCACGGCCACCGCGCTGCGCGGCGGCGCGGTGGTCCTGGTAGTGCGCCAAGCGCGCGTGTTCTTCGTGCGCGACAAGATCCTGATGCTGCGGCTCAACTTGCTGACCGCATGCATCGGCTGGCCGTGTCCCGAACCCGAGACCACGTGCAGCGATCTCGGGTGCCGCAGCATCGATGTCTCGGCAGACGAGCTGACGGAGTGGACCGGAGAGATCCCGCCGCTCATGCCGGTGGACTTCAGGCCGGACGCAGGCACCGACAGCGGGATCGAGCACGACGCGGCGATCGATGATGGCGGTGATCAAGATACCGGCATGCCGCCATTCGACGCGGGCAACGACGCGAGCATGCCGCTGCCCGACGCAGGCGGTGGGACCGGCGGTAGCAGTGGCATGGGCGGTACGGGCGGCACCGGTGGCATGGGCGGCACCGGTGGCAGCGGTTCGCCGGTCTGCGAGCAGGATTACGGCAACTGCGACACCGTCGATGACAACGGCTGCGAGACGAGTCTCCTCACGAACGAAAGCCATTGTGGCGAGTGCGAGGAGCCTTGCCCGGGCGTCGGCGCAATAAACGTCGCAGGCAGTGAATGCATGATCGGCGCCTGCGAGATCACCTGCGATGACGTCAACTTCGGCGACTGCGACACGCTCGCGAGCACCGGCTGCGAGACCACGCTGCAAGACACCCTCGCCCACTGCGGCGCGTGCAACGCCGCGTGCCCGGCGGCCG